>NZ_JBDNXE010000037.1:0-34725 GCF_047721585.1 Gluconacetobacter sp. | reverse complement strand
TCGCCGAGAAGGGCGGTGGGGGCGCTGTAGAGCCGGCGGCTGGAGAGGGGCTGCCAGTAGAGGACGCTGCTGTCGGGGCTGATGGCGATGCCGTCGGCGCCGCCCTGGCCCATGGCGGGGTGGACCAGGTCGAAGCGGTGCATCTGGCCGTCGACCTCCATCGCGAAGCCCGGTGTCGCACGGGTGGAGATGTCGGCATCGAGGATGCGCCGGGCGGTCCCGCTGGCCAGATCGACGACGACGATCGCCGGATGGTCGGCCATGGAGGTATCGGTGATGAAGGCGAGGCCCGCGCGGCCGTGCGTGAGGTCGATCCGCACGTCGTTGACGTGGCTGTCCGGACGGATCGCGGGGGCGTGCAGCGGCAGGATTCTGACCCCCTCGCCGCCCGGTGTGGGGTCGATCATGACGAGGGCCGGTTTGGGGGAGGCGGAGGAGCCGGCGACCGTGCCCTCGTCGACGATCCAGATCCGTCCGCGTGTGTCCAGCGTCATGCCCAGCGGGGAGATCAGCCGGGCCTGGGTGGCGGCATCGGGGTAGGGAGTCAGGTCGGGGCGGCCGTCCGCGTGGGGCGTCAGGCGTGCGAGCCTGGGGCCGGAATGGTCCTGCGCGCTGCGGGGAAAGCCGAGGATCACGCTGCCATCGGGCAGGACGACGATGCCGGAGGGCTGCATGTCGGCAAAGCGCGCCGCGATGGTCACGTTGCCCGAAGGGGCGGCGCCATGATCCACGCTGTCCGCCGCGCGGGCGTGCCATGGTGCCAGCGCCAGGACCGTGCAGAGGGCGAGTGCCGCGCCGGATGTCTTGCCATTCTGTCGCATCTTCGCTCCCGCCTGCATCATATTTTCCCGTTGTCCGTAGCATTCCAGGTTCTTACGCGCGACCATGGGGATCGGGATCGTGTAAAACGTGATTGACGTACAATTGATAACGCGTAACGGGGGCGGCCGCAGCTTTAAATTTTGTGTCATGTCTCGATCTTGGACATTCGGACCCCGGCTATGCATAGCTGGGAAACCTGATTGACTGTACCCCTCAGTTTTCGGAGCGCCGAATGAGTGACAAGAACTTCCTGAGTATTCTGACGGGATCTTTCTCCACGCCGTGTGCCGACAATCCGACGGTCGCCATGATCGAGGCGGCGTACCGGCACCATGCCATCGACGCCCGCTACATTAATTGCGATGTGACGCCGGACAATCTGGGCGATGCCGTGCGGGGCGCCAAGGCGATGGAATGGGTCGGGTTCAATTGCTCTCTGCCGCACAAGGTCGTGGTGATCGAGCATCTGGACGCGCTGTCAGACGCCGCGAAGATTATCGGCGCGGTCAATTGCGTGACGATCCGCGATGGCCTGCTGACCGGTGATAATACGGATGGGAAGGGCTTCCTGGCCTCGCTGAAGGAGGTGACCGACCCGCGCGGCAAGGCGATCCTGCTGCTGGGGGCGGGGGGTGCCGCCCGCGCGATTGCCGTGGAACTGGGGTTGGCCGGTGCCGCGCATATCACGATCGTCAATCGCAATGTCGCGCAGGCCCAAACCATCGCGGCGCTGGTGCGCGACAATACCGGGAGCGACGCATCGGCCGTGGCGTGGGACGGTGCGGTGACGGTTTCCGACGGCATCGACATCGTCATCAATGCCACGCCTGTGGGGTTGGGCGACGGGGAGGCGATGCCGGCGATCGCGCTGGATAGCCTGAAGAAAGGGCAGGTGGTTGCCGACGTGATTCCCAATCCGCCCAGGACGCGCCTTCTGCGCGAGGCGCAGGCGCGGGGCTGTACGCCGCTGGATGGCCTGGGTATGCTCGTCAATCAGGGGGTGATCTGCGTTGAATTATGGCTGGGGAAAACGGTTGATGCGGCCGTCATGAAACGTGCGCTTCAGGATATTTTCGGCAACGCCGGGTGATGTGGCTGGCGGCGGCTGTCGGCTCGCCGCCGGAACGCATTTTCGGCCGATTTGTCCGTTTTCGACCGTGGGGCGGTTGTCGTGGCGTTTGCGCCATTTTTCGGCGTGTCGGATTCTTTCGGTTGATGGGGAAGGGCTGTCATGCGCTATTCCCTCTTCCCCTTCTGGGTATTTTGCCGCCATCAAGCGGGTGGTCGATCAGCGCAAGGAAAGCCTCCCCTGCTTCAGCATCTGGATAGCCTGCTGCATCATTATGGTTACGGCATCGTGACCCTGGCCGTTCTGCTGGAGAGCATGGGCGTTCCCATTCCGGCCGAGACCTGCATCATTACGGCGTCGCTTTACTGCCTCAAGACGCATCATCTGGCCATCCAGGGGGTGGCGCTGGCGGCGATCGCCGGGGCCGTCATCGGTGATAATTTCGGCTACATGATCGGGCGGCATTTCGGCATGCCGCTGCTGGAAAAACATGGTGCGCGCATCGGCCTGACCCGCGAGCGGCTGATTCTCGGGCGCTATCTGTTCAGCCGTCATGGCAGCGCCATCGTCTTTCTGGGCCGTTTCGTCTCGCTTCTGCGCGTGTTCGTGGCGCTGCTGGCCGGGGCCTGCAACATGCGCTGGCGCCGCTTCATGCTCTTCAATACGCTGGGGGGTACATGCTGGGCGGGGGGCTATGCGCTGGGCACCTACATGCTCGGCCGCAAGATTTCGCAGGTTTCCGGGCCGACGGGCATTGCCATTGGCATCGTGACGCTGATTGGCCTGGTTGGTTCGGGGCTCTTCCTCCGGAAGAACGAGCAGAGGCTGACGCAGCAGGCGATGAAGGAAGCGGCGGAACTCTCGGCCTATCCGGGGACCTGATCGGCCGGGCGGGTCGGGGGTATCTCTTCTTTTTCTGAAGAAAAAGAAGCAAAAAGACTTTTAATCGTTCGGGGTCATCGCGTGTCCCCAGCACAAAATTCCTGAACGAATCAAAGTTTTTTGGTTCTTTTTTTCAAAAAAGAACGAAGACGGTCAAGGTTGCGCACGGGATTTCCATGCTCGCACTTTATTTTGAACTGTCCAGTTATATTCGTATCTTTTGTCAATGAACCCGACAGCTCCTGAAACGTTCGGGTTCTGTTTTGTGTGGAGCATTGTCGAATGACAGGTTTATACAGGCCCCGAAGGGCCGCTGAATGGGCGACGTGCGCGGTTGCGGTGCTGCTCGTTCTTCTTGGGCTTCCCCTGTTGATCATGGGGGCTGAACTGGCCCTGCTCGGGGGCTCGTTTTACTACGTTCTGGCGGGTGCCGCGATTATTGCCGGCGGCGTTCTCATGCTGATGGGGTCGGTTTCCGGGGCGCTGCTGTATCTGCTGGCGTGGCTGCTGACCTGGCCGTGGGCGTTGTGGGAAGTCGGGTTCGATGGCTGGGGATTGCTGCCGCGCCTGCTGGGACCGACGCTGATTGCCGTGCTGGTGGTGCTGACCATTCCCGTTCTGCGCCGTGTGCAGAAAACATCGTTGGTGCGGAAGGGGATTGCGTGATGTCCAGGACAGATCTTTCCGCCGCGACTTCGCTGTGCGGCCTGCTGCTTTTTTCCTCCTTGGCGGGCATTGCGCCGGCACGCGCCCAGAGCGCCTATCAGCCGGCACCGCCCGGACCGGGAGAGGCGGATGCACCGGGGAAGACCGGTAACAAATTCGCCGGTCCGTCGCCTTTCGCGCCGCAGGCGCCAGGGGTGAATGCCGCGAATATTCCCGATGGGCCGCCCGCGGAGCCGAGTGAGGTGACGCCGGCCGTCGAGCAGATCGGCAGCCATCCGGCGCATGGGGACTGGCCGGCCTATGGGCGGGATACCGATGCCACGCGCTTTTCGCCGCTGGAGCAGATCACGCCCGCGAATGTGGGGCAGTTGACGCGCGCGTTCGTCTACCACACCGGCAGCAAGCCGGCGCCGGGGCAGGTGAACAAATGGGCCGCCGAGACCACGCCCATCAAGGTGGGGGACGGGCTGTATATGTGTTCGGCCATGAACGACATCATGAAGCTGGATCCGGCGACCGGCAAGGAGATCTGGCGGCACGAGGCCGGGGTGAAATATGCCAGCATTCCCTATACGGCGGCGTGCAAGGGGGTAGTGTACTATACCTCCTCGACCGTGCCGGAGGGGGAGCCGTGCCATAACCGGATTCTCGAAGGCACGCTGGATATGCGGCTGATCGAGGTGGATGCCGATACGGGCAAACTGTGTGAAGGCTTCGGCTATCACGGGCAGGTCAATCTGATGAAGGGCATGGGGGAGTCGGTGCCCGGCTTCGTGTCCATGACCGCGCCGCCGCCGATCGTGAATGGTGCGATCGTGGTGAATCATGAAGTGCTGGATGGGCAGCGTCGCTGGGCGCCCTCGGGCGTGATCCGTGGCTATGATGCCGAGACGGGCAAGTTTCTGTGGGCGTGGGATGTCAACCGTCCGGACGCGCATGGCGAGCCCGCCGAGGGCCAGCATTACAGCCGGGGCACACCCAATTCCTGGGCGACCATGACGGGGGACGACGCACTCGGGCTGGTCTATGTGCCGACCGGCAATTCGGCGGCCGATTATTACTCCGCCATGCGGTCGCCGGAGGAGAACAAGGTATCGTCGGCGATCGTGGCGCTGGATGTGAAGACCGGTTCGCCGCGCTGGGTGTTCCAGACCGTCCATAAGGACGTGTGGGATTACGACATCGGGTCCCAGCCCACCATGATCGACTTCCCCGGCCAGGATGGGCCGGTGCCGGCGCTGGTGGTGCCGACGAAGCGCGGCCAGACCTTCGTGCTCGATCGCCGTGACGGCAAGCCGCTGCTGCCGGTCGAGGAACGCCCGGCGCCGACCGACACCGATGTGGAGGGCGATCCGCGTTCGCCCACGCAGCCCTGGTCGGTGGGCATGCCGCGTCTGGGCCTGCCGGACCTGAAGGAAAGCGACATGTGGGGCATGTCGCCCATTGACCAGCTTTTCTGCCGTCTGAAATTCCGCCGGGCCAAATATGAGGGCGAATTTACGGCCCCCAGCGTGGGCAAGCCGTGGATCGAATATCCCGGTTATAACGGCGGCAGCGACTGGGGCAGCATGGCGTACGACCCCAGGACGGGCGTGCTGATCGCCAACTGGAACGTGACGCCGATGTACGACCAGCTCGTGACCCGCAAGAAGGCCGACGAACTGGGGCTGATGCCGCTCGACGATCCGAACTTCAAGCCCGGTGGCGGTGGGGCGGAAGGCAATGGGGCCATGGCCGATACGCCCTATGGCATCGTGGTGTCGCCGTTCTGGAACCAGTACACGCACATGATGTGCAACAAGCCGCCTTACGGCATGATCACGGCGATCGACATGCATACCCGCAAGGTGCTGTGGCAGCATCCGCTGGGCAGCGCGCGGGCGAATGGTCCGTGGGGGATACCGACCTACCTGCCGCTGACGATCGGGACGCCCAACAATGGCGGGCCGGTGGTGACGGCCGGCGGCGTGGTGTTCGTCGCCGCGACGACCGACAACATGCTGCATGCGTTCGATGCCAAGACCGGCAAGGAACTGTGGAACGACGTGCTGCCGGGCGGTGGGCAGGCGACGCCGATGACGTATGAGCATAAAGGCAGGCAGTATGTCGCCATCATGGCGGGCGGGCATCATTTCATGATGACGCCGGTGAGCGATGCGCTGGTGGTCTACGCGCTGCCTGAAAACAAGTGACGTAAACGCGGGGCTCTGCCCCGCACCCCGCCAAAGGCGTCGCCTTTGGAAACCGTTTGTATGGGGGTCAAGGGGCCGACTGGCCCCTTGCGGGTGCGGGCAGAGCCCGCGCTTTAAGGCGTTCCAGTTTCTCGAGCAGGCCGGTGATCGGTCCGGGGGTGTTTCGGGGCTGGTGCTGGCGGGCCGGATCATGCTGACCGTCGAAGATCGGGACATGCTGCTGGAAGCCGGCGACAGTTTTCGCTTTGTCAGTCTGCGCCCGCATCGTTTCATGAACGCGCATGATGGCGAAAGCCGGGTATTGTGGGTCAATTGTGCCATGCCGGCCGGCGGGCTGAGGGGATCGGGGAGAGCGGAATGTATGGTCGTCTGGCACGATTGCGTCTGCACTGGTACGCGCGGGGGGGACGCGACCTGCTGGCCCGGTACTGGCAATGGGCGCTGCTGGCCACGCTGCTGGTACCCGGGGCGCCGATCGTCGCACCGTTTCTCAGATTTGCCGAACTGCTGGGGCTGGCGGTCGCGCCCGGTCCGGGAATGGCGGGACATGCCTTGCTGGCGGTGGTGATCGACCTGGTGGCCGTGCTGTGGGTCCTGCCGCAGCGGCGGGCGCTGCTGGGCGGGGCGTTCATGGGGTATGTGGCCACCCTGCCGGTGCCTCGCCATGTCCGGCTCGGGGTCGGTGCCACGATGCTGGTGGTGGCGAATGGTCCCCTGCTGCTGGCGGCCGGACTGGCCGCCGCGCGGATCGCCTCGCAGGCAGAGGGGATGTATCTGGCTGGCTGTTTTCTGGTGGTGCTGGGTCTTGCGGGGGTGGCCCAGTATGCCGCCCTCAGCCGGCGGCTGGTCGTGCTCGGTGGGGTTGGCGTTGGTGACCTGCTTCTTGCCGCCGGGCTGGATGCCCCATCGGCGCCGGGGCGCTGGGGCCTGGCTGGCGCGGCGCTGGCCGGCGCAGTGGCCGTGGCGGGCTTTGGCGAGCGTCTGGCGGAGGCTGGTGGACGATGGCGCCGCCTGCGGGCCGGGCGGGTGGTGGTGCGCGATCGTGCCGGGATCGTGGCGCCGGCCGTGCGGGTGCAGTGGGGGATTCTGGCGGATCGGCCGGTCCTGTCCGTCTTGCGGATCGGGGCGGCGGTTGCGCTGGCCTTCGGCGTGGCGCGGCTGGTGGCGCTGTTCGACTTCGACAGCCGCGCCGTGCCGACCCTGATCGTGGCCGTGGCGGTGATCGGCCTGTTGCTGGCGGGCCTCTACCGCACCCTGTCCGAGGCGCATCGGGCGGCGGCGGGGTATCTGGCGAGCTTGCCTCTGCCCCCGCGTTACTGGCCGCTGCGCGATACCGGGTTCCTGATGCTGGTCAATCTGGTGCCGCTGGCGGTCCTGCTTCGGCCGCAGGGGCGGCAGGGCGGGAGCCTGCTGGCGGTTCTGGCCGGGCTGGCGATGGCGGGGCAGGCGCTGCTGGTGCTGCTGCGCTGGCCGGTGCTGCATGGCGGGCGCCATCGGTTGGTCCTCAGCCTGCTGCTGGCCGCCGGCTGGTCGGGCGCCGCGATGGCGGCGGTGTCACGATGATGGGCGGGGGGCATCTGGCCTGCTCGGGGCTTCGGGTCGCCGTGCGCGGGCGGACGGTCTTCGACGGGATCGCGCTGGATCTCGGGCCGGGGGTGCACGCCCTGCGGGGGGAGAACGGGATCGGCAAATCGACGCTGCTGCGTCTGCTGGCCGGTGCGCAGCCCCTTGAGGCGGGGCGGGTCGTGATCGACGGGATCGACCTGACGCAGGCGCCGGAGGTGGCCAGGCGGCGGCTGGGATATGTGCCGGATGAAAGCCCGGTCTATCCGTTCATGACGGGGGAGGACCTGCTGCGCTTCGTTGCCGCCGCCCGGCGGGTGGCGGTCGGGGCCGGGCTGCGTGCCATGCTCGACGGGTTCGGTCTGGAGCGGCATCTGCGGACGCGCTTCGATGCCATGTCGCTGGGGACGCGCAGGAAGATGCTGCTGTGCGCCGCCTGGATCGGCAGCCCGCCCGTGCTGCTGCTGGACGAGCCGTCGAACGGGCTGGACCCGGAGGCGCGCGATTATCTGGCGGATCTGCTGCGTCGCGCGGGAGAGGAGAAGATGGTCCTGTTCTCGTCGCACGACGTGGAATTCATGGCGGCCTGCGGTGCGACGAGCATCGAGATGCGTTCTCTCTTTCGTCCTTTCTTTCGTCCGGGCGGCATGAGCGCCGACAGTGGCGGCGGGGGCGGTGTTTCATCAAAACTTCACATTGCGACGCCCGCCCCGTGATTACTTATGCCCGAATTTTCCAAGGTGAGAATCGCGGCGTCGATGGTGGAATACTGGTCCCTGTGTCAGGAAACATGGCAGAGCCTCTCCCGGCGGGTGCGGGCGGCCACGCGACGCGACGATGCGGATGATCATCTTCAGACCGCGCTGCTGAATTATATCGAGCGGCCCCAAGGCAGCGTCCAGCATCCCGAGGCGTATATCGTGCGCAGCGCCGTCAACCTGTCGCATAACGCACGTCGGCGGGAGCAGGGGGCGCCGGTGGAGCCGATGGACTGGACCGCCCTGGACGGGCAGGCCGGCGATGTCACGCCCTTGCAGGACCAGATTGTCGCGGCGCGGGAGCGCATGGCCCGCTTCCAGGAAGGGTGCGCGCAGTTGCCCGAACGGATGCGGCAGGTTTTCGTGCTGAATCGCGTGGAAAAGATGCCATACAGGCGGATTGCTGCCGTGCTGGGCGTTTCCGAAAGCACGGTCGAGAAGGAAATGGCCAAGGCTTTGATTTTTCTGCAATCTTGGATGGAGCATTGAAAGACGGCTCTGAAGCCGGGCGCATTCGGGACGATGCTGCGCTCTGGATTGCCCGTCTCCATGCCGATGATTGCACCGATGACGATCGCGCGCGTTTCCTGCACTGGCTCCATGCCGATGCGGCCCATGCGCAGACCTTCGAATGTCTGACCGATCTGTGGGATATGGGCGCGGGCGTCACCTTGCCCGTTCCGCCCGTGGTGGTGGCACGGCGCCTGCCCATGCCGGCCCTGTCGCGGCGCCAGGCGATGGCGGTCGCGGTGTGTGGCGTGGCGGGACTGGTCGTGCCGCTGGCGCCCGCGGCGAACGCGCGGCGCATCCTGCGGACGCAGGTGGGCGAGACACGCGGTTTCGCGATCGACGGCGGGGCGGTGTGCCGGCTGGATACCGACAGCCGTGTGACGCTGATTCCCGCACGGCGGCTGGGCCTGCTGGATGGCGGGCAGGTTTTCGTGGACTGGCGGGCCGCCTACCCGTTCGCCTTCCGCGCCGGGCCGCTGGTGCTGCGGTTCTTTTCCCGCGCCGAAGCCGATGTGCGCGAAGACGCGGCGTCGACCGGTGTGACCGCCGTCAGCGGCAGGGTCATGGTGCAGGCGCCGCAGACCGGGCGGGCGACGTGGCTGGGGCAGGGCGAGCGCCTGCGGGTTTTCGCGGGCGGACGGGTGGAGCACGATCGGCCGGATCTGGACGAGCTTCTGGCCTGGCGGCGGGGCAACCTGGTGTTTCGCAACGGACGGCTTGCCGACATCGTGGCCGAGGTCAACCGATATACGACGCGCAAGATCGTCGTCTCCACGCCCCGTCTGGCCGGCATGCGGTTGAGCGGTATCTATAATTTCGGGAAAGAACAGGATTTTCTCGAAATTCTGTCGCACCTGCTGCCGCTGGGCGTCGTTGCCGATCCGTCCGGCTACCGGCTGGTTCCGGTGTGAGCGGGGCGGGGTGATGTTTCGTTAAGATTTTATGAAGAGCCTTTCGCGGCGTTGAAAGTTTTCGGCATCGGGATTGTCTGTGCTGCGGGGCCGCGCTGGTGGCCGGGTGACGAGGGGCAGACCGGAACAATGGCAGACGGCGTTATCCGCGCGCGCCTCTTTCTTCTTTTTGCCACGATGTCCGCCCTTCTGGCGGGTGGGCCTGATGCGGTGGCCGCACCGTCGGGCCTGCTGCATGTGGATATGGCGCGTCAGCCCCTGGGCCAGGCCCTGACGGAACTTGGCCGCGAGGCCGGGCAGAACGTCATGTTCGCGCCCGATGTGGTCGGCCGGCGTCAGGCACCCGCGCTGAAGGGGGAGTACACGCTACAGGATGCGGCACGCCGGCTGCTGGCCGGTAGCGGCCTGACCCTCCGTGCGACGCCCGCCGGTGGGCTGATGATCGAAAGGGGCGCGGCCGCGCGCGCGCCCTCGGGGCCGGCGCGCCATGCCAGGGCGGTGCGGGAAGATATCGTGGCGACCGGGCAGCGGATGACGCGCGCGGTGATGCGTGTCGGCGGCGAACAGATCCAGGACCTGATGCCGGGACAGAATCCCATGCAGGCCCTGAGCATCCTGCCCGGCGTGATCTTCACCGATGTCGATCCGTGGGGGAATAACGAGCAGAATGCGAGCATGTACGTCCATGGGTTTTCCACGACCCAACTGGGCTACACGCTCGATGGTGTGCCTCTGGGGGCCGGGGCCTATGGCAATTACAATGGCCTGTCCTCGCAGCGCGCGGCGATCAGCGAGGATATCGCCAGCGTGTCGCTGTCGTCCGGCGCGGGTGCGCTCGGCACGGCGTCCACCAGTAATCTGGGCGGGACCATCGCCTTTCAGACATCCGACCCCGCCCGGCGGGCCGGTGCGACCCTGACGCAGACATTCGGCAGTTTTGCCACCTTCCGCACTTTCGCGCGGGTGGATACTGGCCGCTTCGGCAAGGGCAATGCCGCCTATGTCGCCTTTGCGCGGCAGGATGCGCAACCCTGGAACCTGGGGGCGGCCAACCGGCAGGGCGGATACCAGGTCAACGGAAAATTCGTCCATGAGGGCGAGAAGACCCGCGTGACGGCCTATTTCGACTGGCAGGACAAGGTGGAACCGAATACGCAGGGGCTCAGTATCAACACGAACGACTGGCTGGACAATCCGGCGAAGTCCTACACGCGCGGCGCGTTCTATCCGGATCTGGGGGCCGCGATGGCGAACTATCCTGCCTGGTCGTCAACGGCCGCCAGCCCTTCGGCGCCGAACAATCAATATTATTTCTCGGCCGCGCAGCGTACGGATTATCTGGCTTACGTGAATATTTCACATAAATTTTCGGATCAGGTCAGTTGGGATCATACGCTTTACTATCATCACGACCGGGGGGCCGGGCTTGTCGCCACGTCTATCCGCAGTGCCGCCATCCTGACCATCCTGGGGGCGTATCTGGACCCGACGGCTTCGCACTATATCCGGAACGGCCAGTTTACTTACGCGAATAACGGTATTGATCCGGTGGTCTGGAACCGGACGGGCGGCACCGGCTTTGCCGTGCGCACGACCGAGTACAACGACAATCGCGGTGGGATCACCAGTACCGTCCACTACCGGGCGGGCCGGCATGATGTCGAGGCCGGCATCTGGTACGAACGCAATGACAATGCGCAGGGGCGGTTCTGGTATCCGCTCGGTGCGGCCGATACGCTCTCGCCTTATGACATGCCGAAACATCCGCTGATTACGCAGTTCGTCAACGTCTTCCATACCGATACGTTCGTCTACCACATGCAGGATACGTATCATGTTCTGCCGAATCTGCGGCTCATGGTCGGCATGAAACTGGAGCATGTGAATACGAACGGCACGCTGCCCGTTGCGTCGCTGCCGCAGGCGCAGTCTTCCGCGACCGCCGGGGCCGGGGGGCTGGATTCGGAGACGAATACCGTTGCCGGGGGTACGCTGTCCTCGTTCAAGCCGTTTCTGCCGGCGGTCGGCGCGGTGTGGGATTTTACCAGATATGAGGAAATGTTCTTCAATATCCAGAGGAACCTGAATTCCTACGCCGAAGACGGATATGGCGGGGCGTCGCCATGGGGCGTGAGTTCCCAGCAGGAGTTCGAGGCGTTCCGCAGGGAGGGGCATCCTGAAACGTCGTGGACCTATGAAGTGGGTCTGCGTACGGTGCGGCCGCTCGATGCCGGACTCCTGAAGGCGATTTCAGGACAGATTGCGTATTATCATGTCGATTTCGCCGACCGGATCGGGCGGATTACCCCGCCCTATGCCGGGATCTCGGGTGTGGGCAGCACGGTCGCCAATCTGGGCGGTGTCACGACCGACGGGGTGGATATGGCGTTGACCGTGCGTCTTGGTGAGCATTTCTGGCTCTATGATGCAGTTTCGTATATCCGTAGTGTTTACAATGATAATTTTATAAGCGGTGCGACTCTTTATCGGATCAGGGGGGATAAGGTCGCGGGGATTCCCGAATGGTCGGACAAGTTCGTGCTGCGCTACAGATATGGCGGGTTCCAGGCCGAGCTGAACGGCGAGTGGATGGATATCCGCTATGGTACCTATACCGACCAGCTTTATGCGCCTGCCCGGTTCACCATGGGGTTCAATACGAAATACACGTTTCGCAATATCCCGCGCGTCAATGCGCTGACATTTCAGTTCAATATCTACAATTTGACCGATGCCCGCACCTGGTCGAGCCTCTCGCCGGGTGATGCGACCAGCTATACGGCCTATCCGACCACGCCACGGAGCTTCTACGGCACGGTGTCGGTCGCGTTCTGACGGGCGCGCGTCCGTCCGGGTGCATGGGGCCGGGCGGGGGCGCTGTCCCGCAGCGTGCAGGCCAGGGCGGCGGCGAGGAGTGCCCATCCGCAGGACAGGGTCCATGTGGTCAGGGCGAACAGCAGGTTGCCTTCGTCGCGGATCAGCCCCCACAGGGCCGTGCCCAGCAGGGCGAAGCCGGTGAGGCGCGCCAGGCGGCGCGGGGCCGGGGGGACGGGGCGCCGCAGCAATGCGCGGCTGCCCCGTTCGTTGCCGGCCGCCAGCAGCAGCGCCCCGGCCAGTTCGCACAGGATCGAAACCATGGGCATGTCAGTTCGCCCGACTGGAGGGAGGGGGCCGGCGACTGAGGGCGTAGGCGAAGCCGGCCGCCAGCAGGATGGCGACGGCGGCCGTGCCCTGCTCCACGCCGGTCAGCCACGGGGCGCTGAAGGCGGCGACGCCCGCCAGCGCCGGGATGGCCAGGCCGGACAGGACCCGCCAGCTTCGCGCGGACGGGAGGGCGATGGCCAGCACCAGCATCAGGCCCCAGACGATGAACACGGCCTGGACCTCGTGCCCGGCACGGTCGGGCAGGGCGGCGGGCAGCAGGCGGTTGGCCAGGAAATAGCCCGCGAAGGCGATGGGCGTGCCGGCGATCATGCCTGCGTTCAGCCGCTCGACGGCTTCGGTGGACTTGCCCTGCCGGCGGCGGCGCAGGGTGCGCAGGCGCAGGCCGCTGGCGATGACGGCCGCCAGCAGCAGGCCGCAGATGAAATAGAGCCAGCGCGTGGGCAGCGGCGCGAACCGGGCGACATGCAGCCCGTAGAGCGCGGCGGAAGCCGAGATCAGCGGCCTGTGCTCGCGATAATCGGCCAGCAGGCGCCCGGTCGTGCCGTCGAAGCGCAGCACATGGGTGTTGAAGCCGACATGCGTGCCGTTGCCGCCGATGGCGATGATGGTCGCGGCGGCGTCGGCGGGATTGTAGACATAGATCTGGGCGATTCCGTCGGGGCCGAAATGCCGGGCGGCGTCGCGCAGGATCGGTTCGACCGGAGCCAGCGTGCCGGGGGTGCCGACGGCCGGTCGCGCCGACATCGCCGGGGAGAGATCGTCCTCGAACCGGGCCGGCGCGCCGGGATAGGCGGCGAGGATGCCCCAGGGCAGCAGCAGGGTGGCCAGGGTGACGGCGCCTGAAAACGCGATGATCAGGTGGAAGGGCAGGACGGTCACGCCCAGCAGGTTATGGGCGTCCAGCCAGCTTCTCTGCCCCTTGCGGGGGCGGAACGTGAAGAAATCGGTGAAGAAGCGCCGATGGGCGACGATGCCGGTGACCAGGGCCAGCACCAGCGCCAGGGCGGCGATGGCGGCCAGCAGCCGGCCGAACGGGTAGGGAAGCTGGAGTTCGAAGTGAAAGCGGTAGAAGAACTCGCCGCCCAGCGTGTCGCGGATCGTATCCGGGGCGCCTGATGACGGGTCCAGCGCGCGCTGGACGAACTGTCCGTCGCTCTGCTGCCATACCGCCCAGGTGAAGGGGGCGCGCGGGCCGGCCGCCGTCAGGTACCAGGCGGGCGAATGGGGGGCGTGGGTGTGCAGCCAGTCGATGGCGGCGACGCTGGCCTGTACCGGATCGGCGGTGCGCCCGGCCAGTTCGGGGTGCATCCAGACGGTGATTTCGGGACGGAAGACGCTGAGCGTGCCGGACAGTACGATCGCCAGCAGAACCCAGCCGGTGACGATGCCGGTCCAGTCGTGCAGCCACGTCATCGCGGTGCGGAAAGTGGGCTTCATGGCCGCCACCCGCCCAGCAGCGCCAGGGCGGCCAGCAACGCGGCAATGCCGGTGATGGCCGCGCAGACATGCAGCAGCGTGCGCAGCGCGAAGCCCGTCATGACCATGGCGGGCCAGAGCAGGAGCCCCGCCAGCATGCCGGCCGTCACGTTTTCGGCGCGCGACCAGGGCAGGCACCGGGAGAGGGCGATCCCTGCCAGGGCCGCGACGGCGTAGCCGCCGACGATGGCCACCGCCACGCGCAGGATCATGCCCATGCGCATGGCGGCCTGGCGGGCATTACCAGGTGTAGCCAATGGTGGCCTGGGCGTTGCGGCGTTCGCCGTAGTAACAGAATGCCTGCCCATAGGATGCATAGGCCATACAGTTGGCGACAAACTTCTTGTCGAAGAGGTTGCGGACACTGGCCGATACCGTCCAGCCACGAAGCGAACGGGAGGCATTCGACAGATCGTAGCGCAGCGACCCGTCGAAAACGGCGTATTGCGGCACCCAGACGCTGCCGTTACTGGTGTCGCCGCCATAGGATTTGGCCGTGTAGCGCAGTCCGCCACCGAAGCCGAGACCTTTCACCGGGCCGGAGGGCATCGTGTAGAAGGCGAACAGTGAGGCATTGCCCTTGCCCGACTGCATCAGCGGCTTGCCGGTCGAGTCGTCATGGACCTTCTGGACGCTGACGGCCGCGTCGATCATCAGGTTCCTGAAGGCTTCGGCGTGGGCTTCGAACTCGAAGCCGTCGGAATGCACCAGGCCGCTCTGGACCGAATAGCCGGCGTTGGCGACGGAAACGAGGACGTTCGTCTGTTCGATATGGAAGCCGGCGGCGGTCAGCAGGAGCGAGGTGCCGGGAAGCTGGTATTTCAGGCCGCCTTCAAGCTGCTTGCCGACCGATGGGCTGGCCTGGTGGAGCGTCCGCCCGCCATCGGCGGAGACCAGCCCCGATTGCGGCTGGAAGGATGTCGAATAGCTGATGTACGGCGCCAGGCCGAAATCGAAATGATACAGGCCGGAGGCACGCCAGGTGATCTGGCCGGGGCTCTGCCGCGTCGTGCCGCTGCCCCACTGCCTGTCCGTCTGCTTCGAACGATACCAGTCGTGACGCAGGCTGCCGGTCAGGATCAGGCGGTCCCAGTGGATTTCGTCCTGACCGTAGGCGCCGGCCTGGTGGGAATCCGTCAGGTAGTTCACCCACGGGCCGGGGGTGGGAATGACCATGTGGTAGTCGGGGTGGAAGACGTCGAGGCTGGGGGCGGCGCCATATTGTCCGATTTCCGTGGCGCTCTGCTGCATGTAGTCGAAACCGAACATCATCGTATGGTGCAGGGGACCGGTCCGGACGTGGCCCTTGAACTGGCTGTCGAAGGCCAGGTTGTGCGCGTGCTCCTTCGTGGCGATCGCGGAGCGGCTCAGGAGACCTTTGGCTTCGTTGTCGTAATATCCCATGTCGTACACGCTGCGATATTCGGTCATGATATCGTCGTAGCGGCCACGGGACGTGAAGCTCCAGTCCGTGTTGAACTGGTGGTTGAAGATGTAGGTGATCGCGCCCTGGCGACGGTTGAACTTCTCGTACGACGTGTCGCCGTCATAGAAATCGCGTGGCAGGTAGCCGAACGATGCGCGTTTGAGCGAGCCGACCAGCGGGACGCCGCCATAGGTGCCGTTCTCGGGGTCGTACTGATAATTGCCCAGGAGCGTCAGCGTCGTCGGCCCGTCGCCGCCGAAGGTGAAGGAGGGGCTGATCGAGAATCGCCGGCTGCCCGTTCTGGCAAGCTGGGTATGCTGGCCGTTGACGGTGCCGTAGAGCCGGTAGCGGACGAAGCCGTCATCCGTCGCGTAGCCGCCGACATCGGCATCCACGCGATAAAGATCGAACATGCCGCCCGTCGCGGCCACGCCGCCATAGGAGCGCAGGGTGGTGGGCAGCTTGCTGGAGAGCGCGACCAGTCCGCCTGGGCTGGACTGACCATAAAGAGCCGACGCCGGGCCTTTGAGAATTTCAAGACGGTCGAGGCGTGAGGTGTCGGTCTGCGCGACGGCGTAACCCGTCGGGCTGCCTTGCAGCTTCAGCCCGTCGAGGAAGGTCGGGACCATGAACCCGCGCAGCAGGAATTGATCGTAGCGCGTGCCCACGCCGCCGCGCAGGTCCGGGGTGATGCCCGCCGCGTACCGAACGGCCTGGTTGAGGTTCAGCACGCCGCGCACGTCCATTTCGTTGCGGGTGACGACGGTGACGGATTGGGCGGTGTCGATCAGCGGGGTGTCGCTCTTGGTGGCCGAGGCGGCCACGGTCGCGGCGCGGCGTGCGCTGACGACGATCTGTTCGGCCTCTGTCGGGCTGGATTTCGTATCGGTCGTTTTCGCTCCAGTGGCGTGTGTGTTTCCGTCCGGCGCCTGTCTGGTCGGCACGGGCGGGCTGCTTTCCGCCGCCAGGGCCGGTGTGGTTGCCAGAAGTAAACCGACGGCAAGGGAAATAGGTCTGGAATGTCGCGTTTCGGCTGACACTTGCGCTCTCCGTTTCAGGAGGCGCACTATTATGCATATGATAATTAATCTCAACTACATTTTGTGAAGCAACACTTGATCTTCGTCTGATTTATGGACGGTTTGCGACGAGGGCGTGCCTTGGTGCGCATTCCAAGGGGCGCGTTTGCCCCGGACTGTGGGTCAGACCGTGAACTGTTCCGCCAGAATCCGTTCGGACAGGCTCTGGCCCGCGTCGAACAGCAGCGTGACGTGCAGCGTGCGGTCTTCCTCGATTTCGACCCGCACCACGTCGCGGACTTCGGTGAAGTCGGCGACAGCCGCGACGGGGCGTTTCTCGCTTTCCAGGATCGTCAGCGTTACCCGTGCGGTGGAGGGCAGCAGCGCGCCGCGCCAGCGCCGGGGGCGGAAGGCGCTGATCGGGGTCAGGGGCAGGAGGTTGGCCGAGAGCGGGACGATCGGGCCGTGGGCGGACAGATTATACGCGGTGGACCCGGCGGGCGTGGAGACCAGCACGCCGTCGCAGATCAGTTCGGGCATGCGGACCCGGCCATCGACCGCGATTTCGATCTTCGCGGCCTGACGCGTCTGGCGGAACAGGAACACGTCATTCAGGGCCAGGGCTTTTGTCTCAACGCCGGCCCGGTCGATCGAGCACATGCGCAATGGGTGCAGCGTCGCGGCCTGTGTTTGGGCCAGATGCGCCGGCAGGTCGTCGGGCAGGGACGGGTTCATCAGGAACCCGACCGATCCGCAATTGATTCCGTAGACCGGGATCGGTTCGCCCAGCCTGCTGTGCAGGGTTTCCAGCATGAAGCCGTCGCCGCCCAGGCAGATGACGGCATCGGCGTCGTGTGGTGCGTACTGTCCGTAGCGCGCGACCAGTTCGTCGTGCGTCCGGCGCGCCTGCTCGTTGGGTGCCGAGATGAAGCTCAGGCGACGCGGGGCGCCACTGTGGGGCCAGGCGGGGGGGTGAACTTCGGTCATCGCGCGGTCATGGCCGGGTGTGGCGCCGTCACGTATTCAGGCGACGATGGGCGAGGACGGGCATGCCGGCGCGGACATGTTCGACCTTATCGAGGCTCAGGGTCGCCGTGGCCCAGCCGGTGCCGTTCGAGGCCTGGGCGACGATCGTGCCCCATGGGTCGATGATCATGGAGTGGCCATAGGTGCGGCGGGCATGGCCGCCCGCGTCGATATGGGTGCCGGTGGTGCCGCAGGCCACGACCCAGCATTGGGTCTCGATCGCGCGGGCGCGCAGGAGCGTGGCCCAATGGGCCTCGCCGGTTTCGGCGGTGAAGGCCGCGGGCAGCACGATCACGTTCGCGCCGCGTCGGCGCAGGGCCAGGAACAGTTCGGCGAAGCGCAGGTCGTAGCAGATGGCCAGCCCGGCGGTGAACGCGCCGACCGGGACGGTCACGATCTCGCTGCCCGGCGCGTAGGTATCGCTCTCGCGGTAGCCTTCGCCGCCGGGGGTGGTGATGTCGAACAGGTGGATCTTGCTGTAGCGCGCCCGCTCCACCCCGTCGGGGCCGAAGACCAGGCTGGTGTTCAGCAGCCTGTCGCCGTGGCGCTGGCCGATCGAGCCGCCATGCAGCGTGATGCCATGCGTGCGCGCGGTTTCGGACAGAAAGCGGTAGAGGGGGCCGGCGCCCGTCGTGGCGCCGGGGTTGGGCAGTTCCTCGGCATTGGCGAACTTCACCTCTGCCGTGCCACCCAGGCAGCTCCAGATTTCGGGCAGCACCACCAGGTCGGGCCGGTCGGCGGCGACGGCGGCCGCGATCAGGTCGCTTGCCTGGGCGATATTGTCCGGCAGCGATGAGCCGGGGGCCATCTGGACGACAGTGGTGCGCACCTGACACTCCGTGCGAAGGCGGATGCGGCCGGGCGGCCGATCCATTGGTCCGATCCGCGAGGGGGATCGTCAGCGGCTCTTTATAAGATGCTGGCCGATCCGCCCGCAACTGCCGCCCGCGCGAGGGGGCTGGTTTTCGTTTCGGATCGCTTCGACGCGGGCGGAATCCGGTCTATAGGAGGCCGTTGTCCGGAGTGATCAATGGCCCCCTCGTCGTCCCGTTTCGTCATCTATGCGGCCCTGGGGGGTAACCTGCTGGTCGCGGTCGTCAAATTCGTCGCCGCTTTCATGACCGGCAGCGCCGCGATGCTGAGCGAGGCGATCCATTCGCTGATCGATACCGGCAACCAGATGCTGCTGCTGGTGGGTCTGCGCCGCGCCGCGCGGCCGGCCACCGCCCTGCATCCGTTCGGCTACGGGCTGGAACTGTATTTCTGGACCTTCGTCGTGGCGCTGCTGATCTTCGGGCTCGGGGCCGGAGTCTCGGTGATCGAGGGGGTCAGTCGTATCCGCCATCCGCAGCCGGTGGATCATGTCGTCGTCAATTATGTGGTGCTGGCGCTGGCCATCCTGTTCGAGGGCTCGGTGTGGCTGACGGCGCTGCGGGCGTTCCGCCGCAACGGCAAGGGGCGGCGGGGCTGGCTGGAGGCCGTGCGCCACAGCAAGGACCCGACCGTGTTTACGGTGCTGTTCGAGGATACGGCGGCGCTGTGTGGCCTTGGGGTGGCGCTGCTGGGCAATATCCTGGCGGAAACGCTGGATCTGCCGATGCTCGATGGCGTGGCCTCGATCCTGATCGGTGTGATCCTGACCGTGACCGCCGCCTTCCTGGCGCGGGAGACCCAGTCCCTGCTGACCGGCGAGGGCATGGCGGTGGAATCGCAGGCCAGGGTTCGGGGGCTGGCCCTGCGTGAACCCGGCGTGCTGGGGCTGAACGAAATGCGCTCGATGCATTTCGGCCCGTCGGACGTACTGGTGGCGCTGAGCCTGGATTTCGATAACGGGTTGAGCGCCGGGCAGGTGGAGCAGACGGTCTCGCGGATCGAGGAACAGATCCGTGCCGCCGTGCCGGAAGTGACGCATGTGTTCATCGAGGCGCAGGATGCCTCGGCGCGGCTGGCGAAGGGGCGGCAGTAGGAATGGCTGAAGCCAGATGATACGGGAGATATGGAAGCGAATAGGAAGGTGCGTTTGGGGCAACCGAATTGAGACGGCAGAGTTCACTTGACGGAAAACTGTGCCATGTCCAATTTGATGTGGATAGCAACCATTGGTGACGGAGGAAGCAATGCTAAAATCAGTTTCGGCGCGCTCAATCCTGAATGCATTCAATGAATTGCTTGATCTGGGTGCCCCTGCGAGAGATTACCCTGTCTCAACAGCCGAAGATATCACATCATCGGCGTGGAAGGCGACGGGGGAATCAATGCGCCATTCGATGAATCAGATTGATGCCGAAATCGGACGCGTCTCCCATCCCCTCGTCAATCACTAATCCGGCTCATATACCGCAGACGCCGATCTATGGCCCCCTTCCTTCCGGGGCGGGCGCGATCATGATGGCTGCGCAAAAGACCGTCACCGGACCGATTCCCGCATCCGAAGAAATGTCTGGGTATAGGGAGGTCAGAGAAGACCTCCCGGACAGAATTATGTCGATGGCGGAGAAAAATTCTGAAGCTGAAAGAAAGATGCGCTTGAGAGCGCAAGTGTTTCAGTTTTGCGATGCGCTGGTGCAGCGTATATTTGCACTTTCAGCGTTCTCTATTGCTATGTATTGTACATATCTTCTTGCAATATCCGGACATGATAATGCTGCTATCGCAGTTGGAAGTTCAACTGCAATAATGGTTGTTGGAAGTTTCCTTTATCGAGAGATAAAGGTAAAGGCGACCAGGGAGGGCAAGAGCACAGGACTCTCCAATCCCCACCATGGCGACCAAGCATAAGTGCCGCTGCACTATGCGGATATCCGCCACAGTAGGATGGCGAGTGCGAAGCGTCTATTCGATGAGCTGATAGTGCCCCGGAAGGATTAAGAGTCTTTTTGCTTCTTTTTCTTCAGAAAAAGAAGGCCCTTACTCGCCACTCACAAAAGATGCCGCCGGATAGCCCTGCGCGAACAGCAGCGCCCGCAGGCTGGCATGGTCCACGCGGTTGCCGATGGCCGCGCGGACGATCGGCTTGGCGTGGAAGGCGATGCCCACCCCGGCCTCTTGCAGCATCGCCAGGTCGTTCGCGCCGTCGCCCACGGCCATGGTGGCGGCGGGTTTCAGGCGCCCCTCTTCGGCCAGGCGGCGCAGGTGGGCCAGTTTGGCATCGGGACCGAGGATCGGCTCGCCGACCGTGCCGGTCAGGATGCCCTTCTGGATGTCCAGCACGTTCGCGTGGTGTTCGGCAAAGCCGCACTGTGCCGCGACGCGGCCGGTGAAGAAGGTGAAGCCGCCGGAGACCAGCGCGGTGCGGGCGTTATGGGCGCGCATCGTCGCCACCAGTTCGCGGGCGCCCTCGTTCAGCTTCACGTCCTTCCATGCCTTTTCCAGCAGGGTGGCGGGCAGGCCAGCCAGCAGGGCGACGCGCTCGCGCAGGGCGGCGGCGAAGTCGATCTCGCCGTTCATCGAGCGGCGGGTGATCTCGGCGACGCGCTCGCCGATGCCGGCATGGGCGGCGAGGTCGTCCAGCGTTTCGTTGGCGACGATGGTGCTGTCCATGTCCGCGACGAGAAGCCCTTTGCGTCGTCCGCGCGAACGGGTCAGAAGGACGTCGATCTGGCGCGGGCCGAAGACGGCGCGCATCGTATCCAGCGTCGGCATGCCCGCATGGGGCGCCGGACTGGGGATGTCCACGGCCTCGCCGGGCGAGAGGATGACGGGGACGCCGCCCTTCACCATGTCCCGCGCGGCGCGGGCATCGGCGTCGGTCAGGGTCGTGGCGTCGCGGCGGGCGACGAGCGTGATTGTATAGGACAGCGACATGACGAACAGGCGTGTGACAGGGAAGGCGGCATGACGCAAGCGGTGGATCTGTCCGGGCGGCCGGTGGTGGTGATCGCGGGGCCGACCTGCTCGGGCAAATCGGCGCTGGCGCTGGCGGTGGCGCGGGCGATGGACGGCGTGGTCATCAATGCGGATTCGATGCAGGTCTATCGCGACCTGCGGGTTCTGACCGCCCGGCCGTCGCCGGAGGAGGAGGCGGCCGTGCCGCACCGGCTCTACGGCGTGCTGCCCGCCCACGAGACCGGCAGCGTCGCGTGGTGGCGCGCCAGCGCGATGGCCGCGATCGAGGCGGCGTGGGAGGACGGGCGGCTGCCGGTGCTGTGCGGCGGCACCGGCATGTATATGCGCGCGCTGACCGACGGGCTGACCGACATCCCCGATGCCGGGGCCGAAGCGCGGGCCGAGGCGCGGCGGCTGGTGGAGGACGAGGGGCCGGCGGCGCTGCATGCCCGGCTGGCGGCGGTCGATCCCGAAAGCGCGGCCGCCCTGCGCCCCTCCGACAGCCAGCGCGTGGCCCGCGCGTGGGAGGTCTGGACGGGCACCGGGCATGGCATGGCCCATTGGCGCCGCGCCGCGACGCTGCCGCCGCTGGCCTGCCGCCGGGTGGCGGTGCGGCTGGAGCCGCCGCGCGATATCCTGCGGGCCGCCATTGCGCGGCGTTTCGAGGCGATGCTGGAGGCCGGGGCGCTGGAGGAAGTGCGGGCATTGCTGGCGCAGGATCTGTCCCCGGCCCTGCCGGCGATGCGGGCGCATGGCGTGCCGGAACTGGCCGCCCATCTGCGCGGGGAGCTGTCGCTGGAGGAGGCCATGGGCCGCGCGGTGCTGGCGACCGGGCGTTATACGCGGCGGCAGACGACCTGGTTCGCGCATCATAGCCTCGCCGAGGTGGCGGATACGAGGGTGATCGACACGCGGATCGGCAATGATGCGCAACAAATGGAAAGAAATTACGCTAGCGTCATTTCTTTTATTCTAAACCGGATTGACGCGGGCCGTCAGTTTCCCTAAACCCAGCCGACATTCCGTCCGGAGGGGCCTTTGGTCCCGCGTCAAACACGCCGGATGGAGGAGCAGGGACATGAACGCGACACCCAACCTGAACGACCTGAAGCCGAACACGCATGCCCATGGAGCGGATGTCGTCCTCTCCGGTGCCGAGGTTCTGCTTCGCGTTCTCGTCGATCAGGGGGTCGATGTCATTTTCGGCTATCCGGGCGGCGCGGTGCTGCCCATTTACGACGCGCTGTTCAGGCAGAACGCGGTGCGCCACATTCTGGTGCGGCACGAGCAGGCGGCGGTGCATGCTGCCGAGGCCTATGCGCGCTCGACCGGCAAGGTCGGCGTGGTGCTGGTGACCAGCGGCCCCGGTGCGACCAATGCCGTGACCGGGCTGGTGGATGCGCTGATGGATTCCATTCCGGTGGTGTGCTTCACCGGGCAGGTGGGCGTGCCGCTGATCGGCACCGATGCGTTCCAGGAGGCCGACACCACGGGCATCACCCGTCAGGCCACCAAGCATAATTATCTGGTGAAGAACCCGGCCGACCTGGCCCGCGTGGCGCACGAGGCCTTTCACATCGCCCGCAGCGGCCGCCCCGGCCCGGTGGTGGTGGACCTGCCGAAGAACATCTCGGTGGGGCCGGCGCCCTATGCCCCGGCATCGCGCGCGCCGCATCCGTCCTACCGCCCGCAGAGCGAGCCGGAGCGCGAGGCGGTGGTGCGTGCGGTGGCGGCGATGAAGCGTGCGCGCCGGCCGCTGTTCTATACCGGCGGCGGCGTCATCAATGCCGGCCCGCAGGCCAGCGAGGCGCTGGGCCGGCTGGTGCGCAGGACGGGCTTTCCCTGCACTTCGACCCTGATGGGGCTGGGTTGTTATCCGACGACCGACCGGCAGTTCCTGGGCATGTTGGGCATGCACGGGACGTACGAGGCCAATCTGGCCACTCATGGCTGCGACGTGCTGGTCGCGCTGGGCGCGCGGTTCGACGACCGGGTGACCGGGCGGCTGGATGCGTTCTCGCCGGGATCGTTCAAGATCCATGCCGATATCGAGCCCTCGCAGATCAACAAGATCGTGCAGGTCGATGTGCCGATCGTCGGTGACGCCGGCCGGGTGATCGAGATGATGCTGGAGGAATGGGACCGGCAGGACGGCGCCTCCGACCCGGCGGCGCTGGCCCAGTGGTGGCAGCAGATCGAGGCATGGCGCGGTATCCGCAGCCTGCATTTCGACCAGGACATGACGCCGTCGGCGATCATCCGGCCGCAGCATGCCGTGCGCCGGCTGTATGAACTGGCGATGGAGACCGGGCGCGACACGTTCGTCTCGACCGAGGTGGGCCAGCATCAGATGTGGGCCGCGCAGCATTTCCAGTTCGACCGGCCGAACCGCTGGCTGACCTCGGGCGGGCTGGGCACCATGGGGTACGGGCTGCCGGCGGCGGTGGGCGCGCAGATCGCGCATCCCGACGCGCTGGTGATCGACATCGCGGGCGAAGCCTCGACCCTGATGAACATTCAGGAACTGGGCACCATCGCGCAGTATCGCCTGCCGGTGAAGATTTTCATCCTGAACAACCAGTATATGGGCATGGTCCGCCAGTGGCAGGAACTGCTGCATGGCTCGCGCTATTCCGAAAGCTACAGCGCGGCGCTGCCGGACTTCATCCGTCTGGCCGAGAGCTTCCATGCCAGGGGCATGCGCGCGACCTGCGTGGGCGAGCTGGACGACGTGATCCGCGCCATGCTGGCCGAGCCCGGCGCGGTGGTGGCCGATATCTGCGTGGCGCAGGACGAGAACTGCTACCCCATGATCCCGTCCGGCGCGGCCCATAACCAGATGCTTCTGGGCCCGGAGCAGGAAGGCGAGGTCAAGGTCAGCGCCGAGGGCCGCATGCTGGTCTGATCCGACGCTTCCTCGCCTCCGGCCCGTGCGGCCGCTTCCTTTTATATATACCGGCAGCGGGGTTTGCCCCGTGCCGGGTTCTGTTCGGGAATTCTCATCATGACCATGCAGGACGAGACGATTGTCTCCGCGGTCATCTCCATTCTGGTGGAAAACGAAAGCGGCGTGCTGGCGCGCGTGATCGGGCTGTTTGCCGGGCGCGGCTACAATATCGAAAGCCTGACCGTGGCGCCGGTCGAGCAGTCGCGCCACCAGTCGCGCATCAATATCGTGACATCGGGGACGCCGCAGGTGATCGAGCAGATCAAGGCCCAGGTGGGCCGGCTGGTGCCGGTCTATCGCGTGGCCGACCTGACGCAGGTGGGGCCGCATGTCGCGCGTGAAATGGCGCTGGTGAAGGTCGTCTCCAGCGGCGAGCCCCGCACCGAGGCCCTGCGCATCGCCGAGGCCTTCCGCGCCCGCGCGGTGGATACCACCGCCACATCCTTCGTCTTCGAGCTGACCGGTGCGACCGAGAAGCTCGATTCGTTCATCGACCTGATGCGTCCGCTCGGCCTGGCCGAAGTCTCCCGCACGGGCGTGGCCGCGATTATCCGGGGTCCCCGGACGATCTGACCGCGGGTCATGCATCCTTTCTTTCGTCTCAACAGGAGGTCTTAACATGCGCGTGTATTATGATCGCGACGCCGACGTGAACCTGATCAAGTCCAAGAAGGTCGCGATCATCGGCTATGGCAGCCAGGGCCACGCCCATGCCAACAATCTGAAGGACAGCGGCGTCACCGAGATGGTGATCGGCCTGCGTCCGGGCTCGTCCGCCGTGGCCAAGGCCGAGGCCGCCGGCTTCAAGGTCATGGACCCCTCCGCCGCCGCCGCCTGGGCCGACGTGGTGATGGTGCTGACGCCGGACGAGGGCCAGGGTGCGCTGTACAAGGAGCATCTGGAAGCCAACCTGAAGCAGGGTGCGGCGCTGGCGTTCGCGCATGGTCTGTCGATCCATTTCCGCATCATCGAGGCGCGTCCGGACCTGGACGTGTTCCTGATCGCGCCCAAGGGCCCCGGCCATACGGTGCGTTCGGAATATCAGCGTGGCGGCGGCGTGCCCTCGCTGGTCGCGGTGGCGCAGAATGCGTCGGGCAACGCGCTGGAAATCGCGCTGTCCTATGCCTCGGCCAATGGTGGCGGCCGTGCGGGCATCATCGAGACGACCTTCAAGGAAGAGGTCGAGACCGACCTGTTCGGCGAGCAGGCCGTGCTGTGCGGTGGCCTGGTCGAGCTGATCCGCGCCGGGTTCGAGACGCTGGTGGAAGCCGGCTACGCCCCCGAGATGGCGTATTTCGAGTGCCTGCACGAGACCAAGCTGATCGTCGACCTGATCTATGAAGGCGGCATCGCGAACATGAACTACTCGATCTCGAACACGGCGGAATACGGCGAATACGTCACCGGCCCGCGCATCGTGACTTCCGAGACCAAGGCCGAGATGAAGCGCGTCCTGACCGACATCCAGGACGGCACGTTCGTGCGCAACTTCATCCTGGAAAACCAGTCGGGCAATGTCGGCTTCAAGGCCATCCGCGCCCGCAACAACGCCCACCAGATCGAGCAGGTCGGCGAGAAGCTGCGCGCGATGATGCCGTGGATCGGCAAGAACGCGCTGGTCGATAAGACCCGCAACTGATCATGATACAGGCCGGGCGGATGATTGTGCCCGCCCGGCCGTGTGTCTTCTTTTTCTGAAGAAAAAGAAGCAAAAAGACTTCTGTCTGTTCGGGGCCATCGCGTGCCCCAGCACAAGACTCCTGAACGAATCAAAGTTTTTTGGTTCTTTTTTTCAAAAAAGAACGGAAGCCCTGGCATCTACCGGGACTGAGCCGCCAGATGCCGTTTCCGGAACTGTGCAGGTCCTTCCCCGGCGGTCTGGGCAAAGGCTTTCGCGAAGGCGCTGAGCGAAGCATAGCCGACATCGGCCGCGACCTCGGTGACGCGCCGGCCCTGGATCAGCAACCCCATCGCCATCTGAATCCGCGCCTGTCCCAGCCATGCCTGCCATGTCAGGCCGGTTTCGCGCATGAACAGGCGGCGGAAACTGCGTTCGGACAAGGCGGCATGGTCGATGGCGCCCGTCTGGGTTGCGCCGGCAAGATCGGCCAGTGCGTAATCCATGGCGCGACGGAGGGAGGGATGGGTGGTGCTGGGCAGAAACAGCTTCAGTTCCTGCTCCAGCCATTCGCCGCATAGCCGGGCGAGCACGCGCAGGAAGCTGTCGGCGAGGGGATCGGTTTCGCTGGCGCCGCGTTCCCAGCGCGTCGCATACAGGATCATTTCGCGCATCAGCGGATTCGCGACCAGGATGCGCACATGGGACGATGTGTCGGTGACGGAATCCGGCGAGAAATACAGCGAGGCGCCGTGATCGTCGCTGACCAGGGAGCGGTGGCGCGTGCCGGCCGGTATCCATGCCGCGCGTCCCTGCGGGAGAATATGGCGGCCCTGTTCGGTTTCGATCTGCGCCGGGCCGGCCGCCGCGTAGATCAACTGATGGTACGGGTGCGCGTGCCAGTCATAGAGGACATTGCGGGCGGCGTAGCGAAAGGCGAATCCGATGCCGGTGGGCCGGTCGAGGCCATGGCTGCGGAGAATGGCGTGGGTTTCTTCGTCGTCGAGGATGCGCATGGCCGGCATTCGTTCATTTATGACCGAAGAGCGTTAGCCGGTCAGGCAGTCTCCTGGCTATCTCCTTGGGAGACCGATGAGGATGAGATGACCGATATCACGCATAACCAGCGTATCGTCAGCCAGTTTACCCGGTGGGCGAAGCCGTTTGCCGAACTGCCGATCCATGCCGAGGCCGATGCCATGGCGCGCACCCTTGCCGCGTGTGCTCTGGAGCCGGACCTCTCGGTTCTCGATGTCGCCTGTGGTCCCGGTATTCTGGCATGCGCGATGGCGGGGCAGGTGGGCCATGTTACCGGCATCGATATCACGCCTGCCATGATCGCACAGGCGCAGGCGCGGCAAACCGCGTACGGGCTGGCGAATGTGGCGTGGCGGATCGGCGATGCGACCGCGTTGCCGTTTCCCGATGACTGTTTCGACCGGGTGACGACGCGCTACAGTTTCCATCATATGCCGGACCCGGCTGAAGTGCTGGCCGAGATGGTGCGCGTATGCCGTCCGGGTGGACGGATCATCGTCATCGATGCGACACCGTCACCCGAGACGCAGCGTGCCTATGACGAGATGGAGCGGCTGCGGGACCCGTCTCATACCAGTGCCCTGACGCTGGATGAATTGCGACGGATCGGGCGCGTGGCGGGGCTGGAGGAGGTGACGGTCGATGGATACCGTCTGGAAGCGCAGCTCGATACGCTGGCCGATTCCGGGGATATGCCGGCTCTGGCGGCCTTGTTCGAGGCGGATATCGCGGGCGGGCGGGATCGCCTCGGTGTGGGGGCATGGCATGGTTCGACGGGAATCCGGTTTTATTTTCCGGTGTCGATCGTCGCGTGGGACTGCGTGAAAGGAACCGGCTGATGCAGGCTGTCAGCACGCGATGGGCGAGCGAGGCCGATCTTCCTGCCATGGAAAGTCTGATTGCGCTGGCGATCGGGACCTTGCAGGCGGCGTTTCTCTCGCCCGAACAGGTCGCGGCCAGCCATGCGATCATGGGGCTGGATACCCAGCTTGTCGCGGACGGCACTTATCTGGTGGCTGAACGGGACGGCGAAATCGTGGGATGCGGCGGTTGGAGCCGGCGCGCGACGCTGTATGGCGGCGATCACAGCACCAGCCTGCGTGACCCCAGGCTTCTCGACCCTGCGCGTGACCCCGCGAAGATCCGGGCGATGTACACCCACCCGCGTTATGCACGGCAGGGCATCGGCCGGGTGATTCTCGCCGGATGCGAACAGGCCGCCCGCGCGGAGGGGTTTTCCGCGGTGGAACTGATGGCGACGTTGAGCGGTCAGCCGCTCTACGCCGCCAGCGGGTATGCGCCCGTCGAGACGGTCGAAGCGAATGTGAACGGCATTATGGTGCCGCTGGTGCGGATGCGCAGGCTGTTCGGCTTCCGTGTGACGGGAGAGTGGGCATAAGGTCGGGCAGGTTCAGGAGCAAGGACACCGACCATGACCGAGTACGTCATCCCGCAGCCGCCGCAGCCCAGCCTGGCGGTCTCGGGGACCGAGGCCCGTTTTCCGGTGCGCCGGATCTGGTGCGTCGGGCAGAATTATGCCGAGCATGCGCGCGAGATGGGGGGCGATCCGGATCGTGCGCCGCCATTCTTCTTCGCCAAGCCGGGGGATGCCGTCGTTCCTGGCGGCGGGGTGCTGCCGTTTCCGGTCAAGACCGCCAATCTGCATTATGAAGTCGAACTGGTGGTGGCGATCGGCACCGGCGGGCGGGATATCCCGGCGGATCAGGCGTTGTCGCATGTCTATGGCTATGCGCTGGGTCTGGACATGACGCGCCGCGATCTTCAGGCGGCGGCCAAGAAGGCCGGCCGGCCCTGGGCGCTGGCCAAGGGGTTCGACCAGTCCTGCCCGATCGGGCCGGTGGCGCCCGTGGCCACGATCGGCCATCCGGAGCGCGGGCCGATCACGCTGTCGGTGAACGGTGAAATCCGCCAGCAGGGCGATGTGTCGGACATGATCTGGCCGGTCGCCGATATCATCTCGCAGCTCAGTGCCTTCGTCGCGCTGGCGCCGGGGGACCTGATCATGACCGGCACGCCGGCGGGTGTCGGCCCGGTGCAGCCGGGGGATGTGCTGCATGCAAGGTGCGTCGGGGTCGGTACGCTGGATGTGACTTACGACGCCGCCTGATCGGACAGGATACCGCCCGGTTGCAGCAGGTCGCCGATAAACAGCGCGATCTTCTGCGAGTGGGCGGTGCTGACGGGGTGGATGGCATAGAAGGTCACCGGGTCCGGTTCCCAGGCGTCCAGCGCCGTGACCAGCCGTCCTGCCCGTACGGCCTCTTCGACTTCCCACAGGGATTTCTGGGTCAGGCCCATGCCGGCCAGCGCCCATTGCACCGGCAGTTCCGAATTGCTGGAGGCCAGCAGCCCGTCGATCCGCCAGGGGCGCGCGGCATCCCCACGGCCGAAGCGCCATGTGGCCCGGCACTGGCCGGTCATGTTGGCCACCAGGCAGTCATGGTGGGCAAGATCGGCGGGTGTCTTCGGGGTGCCCCGGCGGGCCAGATAGTCCGGACTGGCCACCAGCACGCGGCGGCTTTCCATCAGGCGTCGGCCGGTCAGGGTGGTATCCACCACCGGCGCGCCGCGAATGGCGATGTCGAACCCTTCGCCGACGATATCGGCCATCCGGTCCTCCAATGTCAGATGCACGCGGATGCCCGGATGGCGGCGGACGAAACCGGCGATGAACGGCGCCAGCCGCAAGCGTCCGAACGGAGTGGGGGCGGTGACGCGCAGCATGCCGCCGGGGGCGCTGACCGTTTCGCGCACCCTTGCTTCCATCCTCTCCGTGGCGGCCAGGATCGCGGTCGCTTCATCCAGATAGATGCGCCCGGCCTCGGTCAGGGTCTGGCGCCGGGTGGTGCGCACCAGCAGGCGCGTGCCCAGCCGGTGTTCCAGCCGCGCCAGCCGGTCGCTGACCACCGAGGGGGCCAGGCCCAGATGGCGCGCGGCTGGCGACAGGCCGCCATGGCGGACGATTTCGACCATCACCCGCATTTCGTCGATGTCGCGCATCGTTCGCCTTCTCCGGAAACTGTTTTCCGGTTTTGACGGTTATCATTCCCGGCCCGGCGCGCCCATAGTCCCGCTGACCGATCCGTTACAGGAGGCAATCCATGCAGTATCGTCAGCTCGGCCGGTCCGGCCTGCGTCTCTCGGCTTTCACGCTCGGGACCATGACGTTCGGGGGCAAGGGCGCGTTCGCCAAGACCGGCAATACCGACCTCGCGGGCGCACAGCGACAGATCGACATGTGCATCGAGGCCGGGATCAATATCTTCGATACCGCCGATATCTATTCCGCCGGCGTGTCGGAGGAGATTCTTGGAGCGGCCCTGAAAGGGCGGTCTTCGGACATCCTGGTCAGCACCAAGACGCGCTTCCGCATGGGCGAGGGGGCGAACGATGCCGGCCTGTCGCGCTATCACATCGTCGCGGCGGCCGAGGCCAGCCTGCGCCGGCTGGGTCGCGACCATATCGACCTGTATTACCTGCATGAATGGGACGGCCAGACCCCGCTGGACGAAACGCTGGAGGCGCTGGACACGCTGACCCGCTCGGGCAAGATCCGCTATGCCGGGGTGTCCAATTTCTCGGGCTGGCATCTGATGAAGGCGTTGAGCACGGCGGAGCGTCATCGCCTGATCGCCCCGGTGGCGCAGCAGATCTATTATTCGCTCCAGGCGCGCGAGGCGGAATACGAATTGCTGCCGGTGGCGCTGGATCAGGGCATCGGCGTGCAGGTATGGAGCCCGCTGGCGGGTGGCCTGCTGTCCGGCAAGCATCGGCGCGGCAAGCCCGAACCGGAGGGTACGCGCCAGTTGGCCCAGTGGGGCGAGCCGCCGGTTTACGATGTCGAAAAGCTGTACGATGTCGTCGAGGTTCTGGTGGCGATCGGCGCGGAACGCGGTGTGTCTGCAGCCCAGGTGGCGCTGGCCTGGGTCGCGCATCGTCCGGCGATCACCTCGGTCGTCATCGGGGCGCGGACCGATGCCCAGCTTGCCGACAATCTGAAGGCGACCGAACTGGCCCTGTCGGCCGAGGAAATGGCGCGTCTGGACGCCGCCAGTGCCCCGCCGCTGCTTTATCCTTATTGGCATCAGGCGCGCACTGCATCGGATCGCCTGTCGGCGGCCGATCTGCTGCTGCTCGGCCCTTCGATCAGCAAGGGCTGAGGCGCCATGGCACGCTATCGCCGCATTGCGGCCTGCATGCTCGCGGCCGGCACGGTTGCGGGCATGATGAACGTGGCACCGGCCTGGGCCGCCGGGCCGGCCGTCATCACCACCCAGAAACTGTCGTGGGAGATCGCCGACCAGCTCGCGGCGGCGGCGGTGCGGATCTGTGCCGCGCGGGGCTGGTCCGTCACCGCCGCCGTGGTCGATCCGTCCGGCCATGAGCAGGTGATCATCAAGGGCGACACGGTGCCGCTGCAATCGCTGTCGGTATCCTACCGCAAGGCCTACACGGCCTATGCCTATGGCATGACCTTCGACAAGGACACGACCAGCGCCCTGATCGCGGCCAAGGTCACCGGGCCAGCCAATGGGGCGCTGAACACGATTCCGCAGGTCCTCTTCGTGCCCGGTGGGGTGCTGCTGCGCCGGGCGGATCGTTCGGTGCTCGGCGGGCTGGGTGTTTCCGGGGCGCCGGGCGGCGATCTGGACGAGGCCTGCGCGGTTGCGGCGGTCAAGGAGGTCTCGCCCCGTTTTCAATGACCGGTGTCATGAAAGCGGCTGCGTGAGGGGCGTGGCAGTCATGTGCCATCGCGTCACCATGCTCTTGTAACAACGTCCCATTATCCCCATCTCGGCCTTGGTGTGGTGCGCCGTTGCCTCGTGCAGGGATGGCGCCCCCAAGCTTCAGGTCGCCTGAGTGAAAGGGACATGGGATTATGAATATCGAGAAATTTACGGAACGGTCGCGCGGGTTCCTCCAGGCCGCGCAAACCATTGCGGTGCGTGAGTACAATCAGCAACTTACGCCCGAACATCTGCTGAAGGCGCTGCTGGACGACCCCGAAGGGGCGGCTTCCGCGCTGATCCGTGCTGCCGGCGGGCAGGTGCCGGCCATTCAGGCGGCGGTCGAAGCGGCGCTGGCCAAGCTACCCCGCGTGCAGGGTGGCGGGGCCGGCCAGCCTCAGGCGACGCCGGATCTGGTTCGTCTGCTGGATGCAGCGCAGAGCGCGGCGCAGAAGGCTGGTGATGAATTCGTGGCGCAGGACCGGCTTCTGGTCGCCATCGCCGCGTCGGAAACACCCGCCGGTCGCGCGTTGCGTGATGGCGGTGCGACGCCACAGGCGCTGGACAAGGCGGTTGCCACCATCCGCAAGGGGCGCACCGTGACCAGCGAGAACGCCGAAGCCAGCTTCGACGCGCTGAAGAAATACGCCCGCGACGTGACCGAAATTGCCCAGCAGGGCAAGCTGGACCCGGTGATCGGGCGCGACGAGGAAATTCGGCGGGCGATCCAGGTGCTGGCCCGGCGCAGCAAGAACAATCCGGTCCTGATCGGCGAGCCCGGTGTGGGCAAGACGGCGATCGTGGAAGGGCTGGCCCTGCGCATCGTCAATGGCGACGTGCCGGAGGCGCTGAAGAACAAGCGGCTGCTGTCGCTCGATCTCGGTGCGCTGGTGGCGGGTGCCAAATTCCGCGGTGAGTTCGAGGAACGGCTGAAGGCCGTGCTCAAGGAGGTCGAGAGCGCCGAGGGGCAGGTGATCCTGTTCATCGACGAGATGCACACGCTGGTCGGTGCGGGTCGTAGCGATGGCGCGATGGATGCCTCGAACCTGATCAAGCCGGAGCTGGCACGCGGCACGCTGCATTGCATCGGTGCGACCACGCTGGATGAGTATCGCAAATATATAGAGAAGGACGCGGCGCTGGCCCGGCGTTTCCAGCCGGTCTATGTCGGCGAGCCGTCGGTGCCCGACACGATCTCGATCCTGCGCGGCATCAAGGAAAAGTATGAGCTTCACCACGGCGTGCGGATCACCGACAACGCGCTGGTGGCGGCGGCGACGCTCTCCCACCGCTACATCACCGACCGGTTCCTGCCCGACAAGGCGATCGACCTGGTGGACGAGGCGGCCAGCCGCCTGCGGATGCAGATCGACAGCAAGCCGGAGGAACTGGACGAACTCGACCGCCGGCTGATCCAGCTCAAGATCGAGCGCGAGGCCATTCGCAAGGAAGAGGACTCGGCCAGCCGCGAGCGTCTGGTGAAGCTGGAAGCCGAACTGGCGGAAATCGAGGAAAAATCGAACGCCATGTCGGCGGCCTGGCATGCCGAGAAGGATCGGGTGAACGCGATCCAGAAGCTGAAGGAACAGCTCGATCAGGCGCGTTCGGATGTCGAGGTTGCGCAGCGGCGCGGCGATCTGGGCCGGGCGTCGGAGCTGATGTACGGTGTCATCCCCAATCTGGAGGGGAAGATCGCCAGCGCGCAGGAGGCCAACGAAAGCGCCGCCGCCGGTGCCGGGCTGGTCAGCGAGGCCGTGACCGAGCAGGGCATCGCCTCCGTCGTGTCGCGCTGGACCGGGGTGCCGGTGGACCGCATGCTGGAAGGCGAGCGGGCCAAGCTGCTGCGGATGGAGGACGAACTGCGCCGGAGCGTGGTGGGGCAGGAGCCGGCGCTGAAGGCGGTGGCCAATGCGGTGCGGCGTGCCCGTGCGGGCTTGCAGGACCCCAATCGGCCGATCGGCTCGTTCCTCTTCCTCGGCCCGACCGGCGTGGGCAAGACCGAGCTGTGCAAGGCGTTGGCCCGTTTCCTGTTCGACGACGAGAAGGCGCTGCTGCGCGTCGACATGAGCGAGTTCATGGAGAAGCACGCGGTCTCCCGCCTGATCGGCGCGCCTCCGGGCTATGTCGGTTACGAGGAAGGCGGCGTGCTGACCGAGGCCGTGCGGCGCCGGCCCTATCAGGTGATCCTGTTCGATGAGGTGGAGAAGGCGCATGAGGATGTCTTCAACGTCCTGCTCCAGGTGCTCGATGACGGGCGCCTGACGGACGGGCAGGGGCGGACGGTCGATTTCCGCAACACAATCATCGTCCTGACCAGCAATCTGGGGTCCGACGTCCTGGCGCATCTGCCGGACAATGAATCCACCGATATGGTGCAGGCCGAGGTCATGAAGGTGGTGCGCAATCACTTCCGGCCGGAATTCCTCAACCGCCTGGACGAGATCATCCTGTTCTCCCGCCTCCAGCGGGCGGACATGACGCGGATCGTCGATATCCAGATCGGGCGCCTGCGCAAGCTGCTGGACGACCGGCATATCGAACTGGACCTGGACGAGCCGGGGCATCTGTGGCTGGCCGAGGAAGGGTATGATCCGGTTTACGGTGCGCGTCCGCTGAAGCGCGTGATCCAGCGCACGTTGCAGAACCCCCTGGCCGGGCTGCTGCTGGATGGCACCATCCATGACGGCGAGCGCATCAAGGTGTCGGCTGACGACAAGGGCCTGACCATCAACGGCCGGTCGATCGCCGAAGGCTGAACAGTTGCCGGGGCGGCGCATTGCGATGCGCCGCCCCATCCGCGGCCCTTTTCGCCGCCCTGACATGGAAAAGCAGAAAAAAGTTCATTTTCTTATCCACTCCTTATCCACAGAGGGGTGTGGGCTCCCGGTTGGATGGGCCGGTTTTCCGGGAAAAACAGGGTGTTTGCGGGCGATTTTGCGGCGCGTTGACATCCCTCCCCGATCTCCGTAAAACCCGCCTCACCGAACGGCACTACCGCTTCGGACCGGTTCTTTGACAACAGAATATGGAATGGAAGGGATATGTTGGCGGCGTTCTGACGGCC
>NZ_JBDNXE010000036.1:13665-35284 GCF_047721585.1 Gluconacetobacter sp. | reverse complement strand
GCGAGAAGCGGGAGAAGGTGTCGATCACGGTCAGGATCCTGATCTTGCGGCCCGTTGACGTGCTCCCCGAAAACACGGCCAATTTGAGTTGGAATTTTCCACGTATGATCCCGTAAGCGGGACGAGGAGAGTTTCATGAAGGCATCGAAGTTCACCGAGGCGCAGATCGCGTTTGTTTTGAAGCAGGCCGAAGGGGGCACACCTGTCGGCGAGGTCTGCCGGAAGGCAGGCATTTCGGATGCGACGTTCTACAACTGGCGGAAGAAATATGCGGGCCTGATGCCATCCGAAATGAAACGGCTGCGTCAGCTCGAAGACGAGAACGCGAAGCTGAAACGGATCGTGGCGGACCTGTCGCTCGACAAGGCGATGCTGCAGGACGTGCTGTCAAAAAAGCTCTGAGGCCTGCGCGCAAACGCGAACTCGTGGACAGGCTTCAGGGGGAGTGGAAGATCTCGACACGGCGGGCCTGTGCGGTGCTGCAGATCGATCGTTCCCTCTATGTCTACAAGTCGAAGCGCGGCACGCAGGCCGAACTGACACAGCGGATCCGGGAGATCTGCGAAACCCGTGTGCGCTATGGCTATCGCCGCGTTCATATCCTGCTGCAGCGGGATGGCTGGGCTGTGAACCCGAAGCGGATCTATCGTCTTTACAGGGAGTTGGGCATGCAACTGCGCAACAAGGTGCCCAGGCGCCGGGTCAGGGCGAAAGTGCGCGAGGACCGTCGTCCGGCGACGCACACCAATGACAGCAGGGCGATGGATTTTGTTCACGACCAGCTTGCGACGGGCCGCAAGATCAGGATCCTGACCGTGATCGACACCTTCTCCCGCTTCTCGCCGGCCACGGATCCCCGGTTCAGTTATCGCGGCGAGGATGTCGTCCAGACCCTGGAGCGGATCTGCGGGCAGATGGGTTATCCCAGGAGCATCCGGGTCGACCAGGGCTCGGAGTTTGTCAGCCGGGATCTGGATCTATGGGCGTATCAGAAGGGTGTCGTGCTCGACTTTTCCCGCCCGGGCAAGCCGACCGACAACAGCTTCATCGAGTCCTTCAACGGCAAATTCCGGGCCGAGTGTCTGAACACGCACTGGTTCATGAGCCTTGACGACGCCCGGGCAAAAATGGAGGCTTGGCGTCAGGACTACAACGAGGTCCGCCCACACAGCGCCATCGGTAACAAACCCCCGATATCGCTGCTGAACGGCTCTCCGGCGGATCTGCCGGTGGAGCCTTGAACCCGGAAGTTTCCAGTTCACTCTGGCCCAAAGTCGGGGAGCACTTCATCCAGTGGACAGACCTTACTTCAATTCGAGGGCATTTCAGGGGGCAGGGTCAACTCGAACGGCACGGATTCATGTCTCCCAACGCCGTCCGAGCCAAGGCTCTGGCCAATGCAGCTATCGCCGCTTAGGCTTCAACCAACTGTCTCAAAAACCAAGGCCGGTACAGGGTCATGGCCCCTGACTACAGACTACCCGGGATCTGAACCGATGCGTCTCCTTCTCATTGCGTTCCATGCCGACAAAGCCATAGCCCGCCATCGCCTTGAGGGCGTGCGAGAGGTAACATTCTCTCTGAGAACAGGTGCTTCGCTGAGATCCAAAGCCTTAATCCGAGAGCGAATATCCTCGAAGAGGCGAAAGTAAACCTTGCGATCAAAATGGTGGAAATCGCTACTTTGTTCAGTTCGGCTCTCCACATAATTTTCGATAGAAAGCACCGTAAGGTTGGGTTCGTTGTCGGCAAGATCGCGCAGTCGGCGATCTATATTCACATGGCGGTCGATTGGGTTCCCGTCGGCTTGCTTTTGGGGAGGGCTGAGCAGGAACACATGCGTACATGGCGACGCCTGACGCAAGATTTGGATAATCGATTCAATAAACAAATCTGGCGTAGTAAGGCCATTATGTTCGTAGTTTGTCTTGAGTTCAGCGAGAGCGGTACGTACCTGAGTGATGATCTCTGGGCTATAATCAGAGCCCAAGACAGCTTCAAGATCGTCCGCATTGAATTGCAGAGGATCTTGATAGCCCTTCTCGACCAGCGGTTGCAGATGGACAGGGACTTGAAATCCTAATTCCCGATGCCGATACACGGGAAAGATGTTGTCGGCCCAAAAGGCAAGAATCCATATTTCCGATCCTTCTCCCGCTGTCGTTAGGGCACTCTGAAAATCTTCCAGCTTATACCCCAGATTCGTCAGAGAAAGAGTCGCAGCAGCCGAAAGGTCACCGCTGCTCAAACGCAGCACCTGAGAATGATCACGCCGCACAGGAAATAGATCCCGATAGAAAAAGGTCTCTTCGATCAGATCGTCCGTCAATAAGCGGAAATAATGCGACACTGCCAAGAGATCGCAGCCACCACGCACGACGATACGAGAAACTTTGCCTGGTACGGTGGCTGATTCGATGCTGCCGGAACCATCGTCCAGTCGTATCCAATCAACTTGGGCGTCAGTGTTCCTAATATCGGTAAGCACCTCGCCCACGATATTGATCGAGGGACTACCAAGGCGTCGATAGAGCCAAGTCTCCACTTGCATACCCAGAGTGCGGCAAGAGAAGCAGTAATGATCCAGAATACGCTTGGATCCGTCGACCCACATTGCATAGAAGCCAACGTAGCCGTAATCGCCATAGCGGTCGATAACACGAACCAAGCCGGACTGAATATGAAGATCGGAGAGTAAGCGTCGCAGCATGCTGCGCGCCGCATCGATGTCATCAGGCAACCGCTTCTTGGTGAAGTTGAGTTGGTTAGTACGGTTGATGATTTCGATCGCGCGGTCGATATGAGTTTCGATATCGTGGTCGAGGATGACCTTGATGTCGCTATCACGCAGAAAGTCGGCTGGGTCGGAAGCTTGAACCATCTCCGAAGCTCGGTGTTCCAGCAGTTTGTACTGTTGCAGGCGGGTCAGGCCGCTGTCATCCTTGCCTTTAAATAACGGAGAATCTAGGAGTCCCGGGATAATCGAAGGATCGGCCACCTGGATGCCCTCGACGAACCTTTGTGCCTCGGCGAGGTTCAAGGGATTGTCGTCGATGAAAAGGACAGTGGGTGGACGTAGCCCCGCAGTCTCCACCAAGCCTTTAAGGCGCGCGCCCTTGGCCGTCCAATCGATACTCGGAAAGACAAAATAATCCCAGAGACCTTTCTCGCGCAGAATGGCTTCGATTGACGCATGGTCATTGCGAGAGCAGATCGAGCTGATAATGCCACGCTTGGCTAACTCGATGACGATATCGTGGTGTGCTTGAATGTAGTCATGCCCACCCTCCGTCACGGTGCCCCGCCAAAAGGTTTCGTCCAAGTCCCAGATAACGAGACGAACTTTTTCCTGATCAGTGGAAGAGTGAGATTGCGGCGTCACTGTCTTTTTCTTCATGTTATACTTGTTGCGGAAAGGAGACAGAGTTCATCGGAAACGACCAGACGCCTACGGCGGTGCGCCAAGACTTTGCTCTTGCCCGCCTCCTTGATCCACTATGCATCTCTGCAAAGGGGTCTACCCAGTAGACTGCAAAACAGCCATTCAATCAGTCTTCGCCGGCATTTGGCTCCGGTCATCGTTCCCACATATCCTGTCCCTTTTCATCAGGATCTGAATAACGCCCGTGTTTTTATTGTCTATCGAGTATGAATTCGTGCCATGATATCAAGGGTATCGGCGACTGTATACCCTGCATCTTTCCCAGCGCACCGACGGTGGATAGCACCAGTGGAAGAAGTTGAATGGCTGACGTGGTCTCCCGAAATAGTGTCGGGAGTCAAATGGCAAGCTGTTGCTCTATTGTATGAGGGAGCGATGATGCCGGAGAAGCGGGAGTTGGATGGTGCGCTGAGGGCGAAGATCAATGGCTATCTTCGCGGAGAAATATGGGGCTCAAATATCCGGCCGCCGTCAAATGTCAGCAGAAGGATACTGATGCATTTTTGGCGCTCTACGATTTCTTCGCCGAACATTGGGAACATCTGTGGACCTTAACCCGGTCGAGTCTTCGCTATCGTCCGGCACAGAATGACCCGCGAAGCCTGTCACAAAAAACGCCAGACTAAGGTTTGTGGGGATTCATCGTGAGTGTATGACGGCTGCGGCGAGATAGATGATGGCGCTGAAGCTTTTGTCCGTTTTATCGGCGCGCATCGCGATGCGTTTGAATTTCTCAAGCTTACAGAAGAAGTTCTCGATCGGACGCCGCCATTTATACATTTCGCGACCCAGCCGCAGCGGCTTTGAACGCCTTGTTGGTGATGAAAGCGTCGAATTCGAGGTCGTCAATCAACGGTGGCACATCCACGCTGTCGACGTTCTGGCCGGGCATCAGGCGGAAACGCACGAGATTACCCAAGGCATCTGTCAGTACAACGCGTTCCATCCGAAGCTTGAATTATAACCCAAGCCTCATGTGAAGCTTCACAAATCTTAATTTGGTTTTCACGCTTGTGTCCGGGCCGCGTCGAAAGCCTAGCGACGGCTTCAAGGAGTAAATCACTTACCTTGCATCATTGATGGCGTTATCCTTACAAACGGCGTCGCCAAGCTAGAGCCATATCCGTTCACACTGGTTCACGGATATGGCTCTAGATCATTGTTTTATCGAGCATCTTTATCCGACCGAATGAGTCCATCCGGTTGGATGATGCTCTAGCCGTCATGACATAGAGCGCCGCCAGATCGGCGCCTATGATCTAACTTCGTGCATAGCTCCGAGTGTTTTCCTGCCTGGTTTTTTTAAAGATTATTATAAATATCAATACCCTCCTGTACGGTATTGCAAATATTCATTTTTCCATCTTGTAAAACCATGCCATAATCACAAATTTCTTTTACGAAGTCCATACTGTGAGAAACAAGTATAAGAGCACGATCGTTGCGCTTTTCAAAAAGCTCCCGACGGCAACGTTCCGTAAAGCGTGCATCACCGACCATGATCACTTCGTCAATCAGATAGCATTCGAATTCGATTGCAATGGATAGTGCGAAGGCAAGTCGAGCTTTCATACCTGACGAGTAGTTCTTTACCGGCTCTCGGAGGTGAGTGCCCAGTTCGGCGAAATCGTCCACAAAACGGCGCATTTCGCCGTAATCGCGATTATATATGCGCGCGATGAACCTTAAATTGTCCAGTCCACTCAGGCTGCCCTGGAACGCTCCGGCAAACGCCAGCGGCCATGACACGGTCATGTCCCTTTCGACGCGTCCCGATGTCGGCATATCAACACCGCCGATAATCCGCAGCAAGGTCGATTTTCCGGCTCCATTATGTCCAAGAATGCCCCATTTTTCACCGCGTTGAATGGTAAAATTCACGCCGTTCAATACGCGCTTTGTGCCCGATGATGTGTGGAACTCCTTAACGATGTCGACGCATCTTAGCATGGTTTGGTGGCTCTATCCCGTGATTTCCAGATGCTTTCTGACGCCTGCGGTCAGGAATATGCCGATAAGCAGCATCAGGGCAGTGCTCCAGGTGTCGTAGAAAAGATCGTACTTAACGCTGGCTTCTATCCCGAACTCGCCGCCTCGGATCATCTCCACGTTGTTGGCCATAGGAGAAAGCATCAAGATCCATTGGTAACGGAGCGGAAGCCAGGCAACCATAACGAACGCTCCGCTCATCGGGAGCGATAGATAACTGAAAACGCTCACGACTTTTTCGACAAGCTCGGACATTTCGCTTAACGACGCGGCTAGCAGGGCGGTCGCGAAAGAAAAAAAGCACTGAAACACCATACCCAGTATAAAGAGGCCGTAATTTTGGGGCGGGTTCATGTAGTCCATGCCGATAGCGGCCATCATTACAATGCCGCCGGCCATGATTGTTCCGACAATTTCCAGAAACGAGCGTGCCGTGATGACGTCGAAAGGCGTTACCTGTCGATGGAAAAAGAGGCTGCCATTGGACTCATACGCCTTGATGGCACGCCCCATGCAGTGGCGCCACATCGTCAGGGGAATATAGCCTGTGACCACCATAGCTGTCATGGCCAGACCATGCTCGCGCGCCGGCCTGATAGCCGTCCATACGATTGCGACGCCGGCACAAAAAAGAATTGGTTCCCCGATCAGCCAGAGGAAACCCAAATTCTCGCGCCCGTAGCGAGTGTGCAGTTCCCGAAGGATGAGCGCATGAATGACCTTGTATTGAATAACGAAGCAGGAGAGCAGCGTATCGCGTCGCTGAGGTTGTGGCGTCATGTGATCTTGTGCTCCCTCGCGCCTGCAATGAGAAGCCGCCCCATGATGTAAGCGCCGTAGAAAGAGACGAGAGAAATTGCCATCACTTCGAGGGTAGGCGGATATGCGGGATAATCAGGCTTGTCGGGGCGGGAGACTTCTTCCAGGAAGACCATTTGATGGTCTGCTCGGGCCTTGGCGCTTTGCAGGGATGCCACCTCTGACGCCAATACCTGCTGCAGGATTTGCCGCTGGATGGTCAGGTTGTCAAACTCGGTCAGTGTCGGCACCAGGGAATGGGTATCACCCGTCAGCCGGGCGGATGCGGTGTTCAGTTGTTTGCGCAGGATATTGATCTGCTGCTCGTAGACGGCAATGGACGGACTGTCGGGCGACGTCTGGCGCGTCTGGTCCAGGCGCATCTGTGTGGCGGTGAGCAGCGATTGCAGCGCGTATTGCGTGGAAACCAGGGGCTCGCTCTGCTTCTCCGGGTCGATCATCGCGCTGGTATTGCGGAAGGCTGCAAGGCGGGTTTGCAGGTCGCGGATCTGGTCGAGCGTTGTGTCGACCTCTCGCTGTGCGGCATCCACCAGATTCGCGCGCTGCCGGCGGTTGATCTCGTTCACCAGGTCTTCTGCGGCCGCGATGAGCGCCTTGGCAATGCGCTGTGAATCCTCCGCGCTAAAGGTGCGGACGGTCAGGACAGACAGGGAGGTCTCGGCATCGATCTGTGCCTTTACGTGTTTCTTGTAGTATTTGTAGAAGCTTTCCAGATCGTGCCGCGAATACCAGTTGGGGAAGCGGGCCATGAAATCTGCGCTCGGGTGCGAGAAGACCTGGGCCAGTCCGTCTTTGTGGAGCAGGAGTGCCATGGCGTCACGCGACATGAGATAGTCTTGCACGGCGAACGTATCATCGCTGGTGACGGACTCATTCATGCCGGTTTGCATCATCATGGAAAGCGGCGCACTTCCCATGCTGTGTTCGCCGCGCACCATGAAATGGGATTCGGAAATATATTGCGGGCTGGCGATAAGGGTCAGATAGAGAAAGAGGAAAATATTCGGAACGATAACAGTTAAAAAAAGTCCGGACCCGATCTTGTTTCTTACAAAAGCCAAGCCGGCCGCAAGCGGCGCTGCCGCATGGGCCGGCTGGGATGCGGGCGCTAAGGCTAATGAAGGGTGTTCTTGAAACTCATCTGACATCGAAAGACTTTCCTGCTCCAACCTCGATCGAAAAACTGCACATATCCTGTTTCGTTGCGGGCATCCTGGCTTATGCGCTAGCGCGCCACCATGTAGCCGGCCGTAATGCCCGGTTGGATGATCGTGCTGATAAGGCCGAACAGTTTGTAGAAATTATTCGCCTTCGCGTTGGAGTAATACAGCATGTCCTTGTCTCTCATGGCGAAATGCTGCCCCAGGAAATAATTGCCCGGATTCATCATGTCGATTTGGTACACGATCGGCGTGACCGGCTTGCCTTCGGCCACAGGAAGACCCAGCCGCCTCACGACGTCGTTGTCTTCATAGCGCAGAAGGAAAATACCGTTGGGATCGGACTGCTGGTCCAGAGGGCCTCCCGTCCTGGCAAGGGCTTCGGACAAGGAGAGTTCAGGTACCGCAAACGGGACCTCCGACACCTTGCCGGTGGCACCGAAAACGGTAAAGGTTCTGGGTTTGTAGATAACCTCGATCCGGTCGCCGGGATGAATCTCGATGTTCTGCGACGGGTCGTTTTCCGGAACGCTCATCGCCACGCGCGCCACGTGGTTGCCTCGCGTCAACTGGATGATGGAATCCTCCGGCGGATGGGGACTGCCCTGCGCCAGGGCGATGACATCCATGAGACGCTCGCGCGCGGGGGTGAGGAATACGCGTCCAGGGCGGGTGACGTTTCCATAGACGATGGCGGAGTTGGTCACGCTCTCTACGACATGGACGACGACCTGAGGCGCCTGCGATTTTCGCGCCAAGGCCTGGCGTACTGTCGCGGCCGCCTGATCCACCGTCTGTCCTGCCACATGCAGCGTGCCTGCATAGGGGACGGTGACGGTTCCTTCTGCACTGACCTTCAGTGGCGGCAGATTGCTGAGCATGGCCTTGGCGCCCTGAGGGTCCTGCCCGGTGCCGCCGGACGACAGGATGCTGCCGGTATTCTGGGTAGTTGTAGAGCCGCCTGCCATGGCGGCGGCCATCGACGTGCCGCTGGCATTGCTGCCACCGCCGCCGAACAGGCCATTACCGATTTCATAGATCGAAATCTGAATCGTATCACCGGGGCCGATCATGTCGTTGCTCGTCGGCCGATCGGTTATTTTGTCCAGAGACGAAAGGGGGGCGGGGGAATCGCTGGCAAGAATCGTCAGGAGATCGGAACTGATCTGTACGAGACCGAACCCCAACTTGTTTTTCTGCGGGTCTTTTTGAGCGCTGAGGAACTGTGATTCCGTGGGGCCGCTGCTTGGCAGGGAACTGCAACCAGACAGAAAGATCAGGCCACTCGCCAGCACGCCGGATACCTGCGCTGCCATACGGTATGTGGCGGTGCCGGCACGCAGGCGGGAGTGTTGAGGAATCATATGAACCACGCGACATACCACCAAGAAAAATTTGTCTCTGGTCAGACTGCCAAAGCTCTATGTCAAAGGTTGGACAGATTGACAAGAAAGTGCTCGGGCACACATCGGCTCGTGCCGATAGTCGGTCTGAAAGGGGGGGGGGATCGCTTCCGATCCCTATATTTGCGGTGCCCGCGCGCCTTCAATCTCGGAAATCAACCACGACCGGAACATGATCCGACGTTGTAGGCCAGTCACGTGCGTCTCGCAGCACCGTCATGTCGACGAGGCGATCCGTGAGGTCAGGTGTGACCCAGATATGGTCCAGGCGGCGTCCGCGGTTGGATGCTTTCCAGTCCCGGTTGCGATAGGACCACCACGTATAGAGTTTTTCCTGCGGCGGCACGAAATGCCGCATCGCATCGACGAAGCCGTTTTCCTGCCACGCCAGGAGCCGGCTGGTCTCCGGCGGTGTATGGCTGACCACGGTCAGCAATTGCCTGTGGCTCCAGACATCCTGTTCAAGCGGGGCGATGTTCAGGTCGCCGACCAGAATGGTCCGGCGGTTGGGCCGGTTGGCGAACCATGTCGTTGCCTCGTCCACGAACGCCAGCTTGTGCGCGAATTTCGGGTTGGCATCCGGGTCGGGAATGTCGCCGCCGGCCGGGACATAGAAATTGTGCAGTTCGACCGCTTCGCCATCAAGGGGGAAGGATGCCGCGATATGCCGGCAATCACTCCGCGCGCACCAGTCAGGTGTATCGTCGAGCGACGTCAACTGCACGCGCGAGAGGATCGCGACGCCGTTATAGGATTTCATACCGCGATAAAGGACGTGGGCGTATCCAAGGTCGCGCACCGCATCGGCCGGGAACAGATCGTCCGGAACCTTGGTTTCCTGCAGGCAGATAATGTCGGGTCGGAGAGCCTCGCCGAGCCGGGCGAGCAGGGGCAGCCGAAGGCGGAGCGAATTGATATTCCATGTGACGATGCGCATATCGGTGACATTGCCCATCATGCTCAGGCTGACAAGAGCGATTCCCGTTCTGACGAATAGAATGGAATCGCATGAAAGGTGACCGGGTTGGCGATGCGGAAGTTTGGTTCATGGGGAGACGAGCGATCCTCGGCTTTTGGGCGGATCGGAATAAATTTATAATAATCAGAGAGTTATTTTTCTGTGCTGCTTTTTTATGCAATCCAAGTCGGGGGCAGGAAAACCGCCCGTCCCACGATTCTGCCCGTGCCTGCTCCACAGACTTATCCACATGATCGGTGGATGAATGGGAAACGGCTTGATGGACGGTGAGGCGGTCGGCGCCCCGCGCATCCGGGGCGTCGAAGCGATCCAGCAGGCGTTGCAGACCATGCCGCTCTCGCCCGGTGTCTATCGCATGATCGGCGAGAAGGGAGAGGTACTGTACGTCGGCAAGGCGCGACTGCTGAAGCGGCGGGTGACATCGTACACGCACCTGGGCAAGCTGCCCGAGCGGCTGCGGCGGATGGTGTCCGAGACGGTGACGATGGAGATCGTCACCACGCATACCGAGGCCGAGGCGCTGCTGCTGGAAGCCAATTATATCAAGCGCATGAAGCCGCGCTTCAATATCCTGCTGCGCGACGACAAGAGCTATCCGTGGATCATGATGAGCGATGGCGATGCCTTTCCGCAGATCGCGAAACATCGTGGCAAGCTGGTCAAGGGCGCCTCCTATTGGGGGCCGTTTGCCTCGGCCTGGGCGGTCAACCAGACGCTGAACCTGCTCCAGCGCGTGTTCCTGCTGCGGTCGTGCTCGGACGCCGTGTTCAACGCACGCACGCGGCCTTGCCTGCTATTTCAGATCAAGCGCTGCTCGGCGCCCTGCGTCGGGCGCATCGAGCAGGCGGATTATGCCCATCTCGTGGAGCAGGCGCGGGCCTTTCTGTCCGGCCAGCGCAACGGCCTGCGCGATGAACTGGTTCGGGAGATGGAGGAGGCGGCGGCCAGCCTGGCGTTCGAGCGCGCGGCCACCATTCGCGACCGCATTCGCGGCTTCGCGGCGATGCAGGATTCGTCGGTCATCAATCCCGCGTCGCTCGACGATGCGGATATCGTGGCGATCGCACAGGTGGCGGGACAATCCTGCATTCAGGTCTTTTTCATCCGCGGCGGCCGCAACAATGGCAATCGCGCCTTCTTTCCCATCCATGCCCGTGACGAGGCGCCGGGCGATGTGCTGGGTGCGTTCCTGTCGCAATTCTATGACGACAAGCCGCCGCCGGCGCAGATTCTTCTGAACTGCGAGATCGCGGAACACGATCTGATGGCCGACGCGCTGGGCATCAAGCGTGGCCGCAAGGTCGAGATCCTCGTGCCGCAGCGGGGTGAGAAACGCGCGGTCGTCGAGCATGCTGAGACGAACGCGCGCGAGGCGATGGAACGCAAGATGGCCGAAAGCACGGCCCAGGCGAAGCTGCTGGACGGCGTGGCGGACCTGTTCGGGCTCGATACCGCGCCGCGCCGGATCGAGATCTACGACAACAGCCATATTATGGGTAGCAATGCCTATGGTGTCATGGTGGTGGCCGGGCCGGAGGGATTCGACCGCCGGAGTTACCGCAAGTTCGCGATTCGCGGGCCGATCACGCCGGGGGACGATTTTGCGATGATGCGCGAGGTGCTGGAGCGCCGCTTCAGCCGCGCCTTGCGCGAGCGCGAGGCGGAAGGAGGCGCGGCCGACTGGCCGGATATCGTCCTGATCGACGGCGGAGCAGGCCAGTATTCCGCGGTGCGGACGATCCTGGATGAACTCGGCGTGTCGGACGTGACGCTTGTGGCGATCGCCAAGGGACCCGATCGGGATGCCGGGCGGGAATGGTTCCATGTGGCCGACCGTCCGGCCTTCCAACTGCCACTACGCGATCCGGTACTATATTATCTACAGCGGCTGCGTGACGAATCTCACCGTTTCGCCATTTCCACCCATCGCGCCGGCCGGTCCAAGGCACTGGTGAAGTCCGAACTCGACGAGATTCCGGGCGTCGGCGCGGCGCGCAAGCGCGCGCTGCTCAACCAGTTCGGTTCGGCGCGTGGGGTAAGGCAGGCGGGACTGGCCGAACTGGAGGCAACGCCGGGGATCAACCGCGAGACCGCGCGCGTCGTCTATGGCCATTTCCACCCCGGCTGGAGCGGCGCATAGCGCCTATGACCGACGTTGAGGCAGGTGTGAGCGTTTTCTTCATCAGACCGGCGTGAAGTACCGTTCCTGTTCGCCATGTCTTGTTGTACGGTGCGTCCGATGCTGACCGACCTGCCCAATATCCTGACCCTGTCGCGGATTGGGGCGATTCCCGTCCTGGTTGCCCTTGTGGCGATGGGGGGGGCGATCACGGATTGTGCGGCCTGCCTGCTGTTTATCGCGGCTGCGATCACCGATTATCTGGACGGTCGGCTGGCGCGCGCGCGGCAGCAATATTCCGAACTGGGCCGGATGCTCGATCCGATCGCCGACAAGCTGCTGGTCGGCGCGTCGCTGATGATGCTGGCCGGAACCGATCATCTGCCGTTCGGCGCATTGTATCCGGCCATCATTATCCTGGCGCGGGAGATCCTGATCAGCGGCATGCGCGAGTTCCTGGCCGCGACGCGGATCAGCCTGCCGGTGACGAAGCTGGCCAAATGGAAGACCGGTATCCAGATGACGGCGATCGGTTTCCTGCTGGCCGGCGACGGGACGGGGCGGCTGTTGCAGATGCCATGGCTTCCGGTCGGGCTGATCGGGTCGGTCCTGCTCTGGATCGCGGCCGTTCTGACGGTCATGACCGGATGGGATTACCTCATGACAGCTCTGCGGCATATCGGCCGCCACGATGGCGCGTCAAAAATCGCGTCCTGATTGTATCGTTGCATTTCATGCCACTTGTGGTTGTGGAGACGAATGGGCAGACTTCCAATCGCGAGCGGTGCAGGCGCGGGCGGAGGGGCAGGATGATACGCAGGGCGGCGGTGCTTTCACTGCTGGTATTACAGGCGGGTTGTGCCGGGTTCGGCAAGGTGATGGCCGATGACGCAACCTTTCCCGGAGTCAATCCAAACCTGCCTGGGGGGGATGCCGAGAACCTGCGTCGCGCCAAGGGGGAAGGGGTCGCGGAGCGGCCGATCCTGCCCCAGGGCGGCAATATGTGGCCGGGCCCACCCGCGCCGCTGCCGACCCTGGGCGATGCGACGCGGGAACGTCATGGGGCTGACGATGACGGCCTGCCGGCTGATGCGGCCACAGGGCCGGAACTGCCCGAGGGTGGCACGCTGAGCGCGGGCGAACAGGCGGAGATCCGCGGCGGGGTGCAGAATTCCTCGGTTCGGACCCCGGGCCCTTCGGCGGGGCAGGAGGATGCTGCACTTGCCCGATCCGGCCAGACGGCCTCGACCATCGTTATTCCCAATGGGGATGGCACCAGCACGGTCATTACCCCGAATGGCACCGTGAAGACGGTGCGGGACACGCAGGGCGTTTCCAGATAGGAACAGCCGCGCGGCCGGGCCGGAGGGCGGACACGGCGATGACGGGGAGGCGGTGAGCATGGTGGAAATTCTGTATTTCGCCTGGCTTCGGGATCGGCTGGGCCGGTCGCGGGAGACGTTCGTGCTGCCGCGTGATGGGGGGCTTTCGGTTCGTGACATCATGGACGGGCTGCGTCGGCGCGGTGCGGCTTATGAAGAGATATTCGCCGAAGGCGGCGGGGCGATCCGCTGTGCCGTCAATCAGGAATTCGCCGCACTCGATTCGCCCGTGCGAGCGGGCGACGAACTGGCTTTCTTTCCGCCTGTGACGGGGGGATAGACCGTGCTGGTCGATATCCGGGTGCAGGAAGAGACCTTCTCGTTGGATGCCGAGATCGCACGGCTGGCCGCAACGGGATTCGATGTCGGCGGGATCGGTGCCTTCATCGGGCTGGTGCGCGGTGATGCGGGACTGGCCGCGCTGGCCCTGGAACATTATCCGGGCATGACCGAATCCATGATCGCGCGAATCGTGGCGCAGGCCGGCACCCGATTCGACCTGCTGGCCTGCACCGTGATCCACCGGGTAGGGCGGCTGCCGGTCGGGGCGCCGATCGTGCTGGTGCTGTGCGCGGCGGCCCATCGGGGGGCGGCGCTTGAGGCGACGGGCTTCGTGATCGACTGGCTGAAGACGCAGGCACCGTTCTGGAAACGCGAGGATTATCCGGACGGGCAGGCGAGGTGGGTCGCCGCGCGCGAAAGCGACGAAGCCGCCGCGGCCCGATGGGACGCCGGAGGCCCGTCGGAAGCGTAACGATTTCTACCTCGGGCCGTGGCGGGGCGCCCCTGATGGAGGGCGAAGAAAAAAAACTTTTTGCTTGACGCGGAAAGTCCTGACTTCGCGTCGAGCGGCCCCCTTGCCGTCTCGGCATCTTCATATATCTAGTGCGTTCTTGGTTGCCCTGACGCGATATGTAGCGTCATAATGCCGCCCCGGACATAAGCACAAACGCCGTGTCCCGGCGATTTTCACGGAGATGATGGATGAGCCTGGATGACGTATCCGGAACCGTGTCTGATCGTCCGGTCGATGAGCGTGGCCCGTTTCAGGACCACGAATCCGGCCAGACGCCCGACATGTTCGATGATGTCGTCCAGCTACCCGGCCACCATCCCGTGCGGGTCAATCGGTCGCGCGACGCGCTGCTGACGCCGTTCGGCAAGGCGACGCTGGATAACCGTTATCTGCTGGACGGCGAAAGCTATCAGGACCTGTTCGGGCGCGTCGCATCCTATTACGGCGCCGATCCGGGACATGCGCAGCGGCTGTATGACTATATCTCGCGCCACTGGTTCATGCCGGCGACGCCCGTGCTGTCCAATGGCGGGACGACGCGTGGCCTGCCGATCTCCTGCTTCCTGAACGAGGCCAACGACAGCCTGCGCGGCATCGTCGATCTGTGGAACGAGAATGTCTGGCTGGCCAGCAAGGGCGGCGGCATCGGCTCCTATTGGGGCAATCTGCGTTCGATCGGCGAGAATGTCGGCCGTAACGGCAAGACGTCGGGCGTGATCCCTTTCATCCGCGTGATGGACAGCCTGACGCTGGCGATTAGCCAGGGGTCGCTGCGCCGGGGATCGGCCGCCGTGTATCTGCCGGTCTGGCATCCCGAGATCGAGGAATTCATCGAGATCCGCCGCCCGACCGGCGGCGATCCGAACCGCAAGGCGCTGAACCTGCATCATGGCGTGCTGGTGTCGGACGCCTTCATGCGTGCCGTGGCCGAGGATGCGGAATGGGTGCTGCTGTCGCCCAAGGATGGCGCGCATATCCGCCACGTCTCCGCGCGGTCGCTGTGGATTCGGATCCTGACGGCGCGGATGGAGCAGGGCGAGCCCTACATCATCTATTCCGATCATGTGAATAACGCGCGGCCCGAGCACCACAAGCTGGCGGGACTGGAGGTCAAGACCTCGAACCTGTGCGCCGAGATCACGCTGCCGACCGGCATCGACCATCACGGCCAGGAACGGACGGCTGTCTGCTGCCTGTCCTCCCTCAACCTGGAAACCTGGGAAGAGTGGAAGGACGATCCGCAGTTCATCGAGGACGTGATGCTGTTCCTCGACAACGTGCTGCAGGATTTCATCGACCGGGCGCCGGACGACATGGCGCGCGCCAAATATGCGGCCTCGCGCGAGCGATCGGTCGGGCTGGGGGTGATGGGCTTCCATTCCTTCCTGCAGGCGAACAACGTGCCGTTCGAAAGCGTGATCGCGAAGGTCTGGAACAAACGGATTTTCAAGCATATTCGCGAGCAGGCCGACAAGGCGTCGCGCAAGCTGGCCGAACTGCGCGGGGCGTGCCCGGACGCGGCGGAATATGGCGTGATGGAGCGCTTCTCCAACAAGATGGCGATTGCGCCGACGGCGTCGATTTCCATCATCGCCGGCAATTCCAGCCCCGGAATCGAGCCGATCGCCGCCAACGTCTTCCTGCAAAAGACGCTCTCCGGCTCGTTTACGGTGCGCAACCGGCATCTGACCAAGCTGCTGATCGACAAGGGCCAGAACACCGACGAGGTGTGGTCGTCGATCACCCTGACCCAGGGCAGCGTCCAGCATCTGGATTTCCTGACCCAGCAGGAAAAGGATGTCTTCAAGACCGCCTTCGAACTCGACCAGCGCTGGGTGGTGGAGCACGCGGCCGATCGCGCCGGTTATATCTGCCAGGCGCAGTCGATCAATCTGTTCCTGCCCGCGAACGTGCATAAGCGCGACCTGCACCAGATCCATTACCTGGCATGGAAGCGGGGTGTGAAATCGCTATATTATTGCCGTTCGCTGTCGATCCAGCGCGCGGATACCGTCAGCAACGTGCTGGACAAGAGCGACGTCCTGGTTCCGGAGCCGGCAGCGGCCGCGCCGGCCACGCCGACGTCATCCACCAATTACGATGAATGCCTGGCCTGCCAGTAAGCGGGTAAGGCGGCGCGACCGCCTGCCTCTACAGGCTGTTTGCCGCATTGCTGTCGCGGAGAAGACGACATGACCGACTCCCTCAACGCGCCTCAGCCCGAGGGCGAAGCCCATTTCGACCTGCTGACGGCAAATCCGGTCTACAAGCCGTTCCGCTATCCGTGGGCCTACGATGCGTGGCTGACGCAGCAGCGCGTCCATTGGCTGCCGGAAGAAGTGCCGCTGGCCGATGACGTGAAGGATTGGCACCGCACCCTGACCGAGAGCGAGCGGCATCTGGTCACCCAGATCTTCCGCTTCTTCACGCAGTCGGACGTGGAGGTGAACAATTGCTACATGAAGCATTACAGCCGGGTGTTCAAACCGACTGAAGTGCTGATGATGCTGTCGGCTTTCTCGAATATCGAGACGATTCATATCGCCGCGTACAGTCATCTGCTCGATACGATCGGCATGCCCGAGTCCGAGTATTCCGCTTTCCTTAAATATAAGGAAATGAAGGATAAATATGACTATATGCAGGGCTTCTCGGTCGACAGCAAATACGACATCGCGCGCACGCTCGCGGCGTTCGGCGCGTTTACCGAGGGGCTTCAGCTTTTTGCGTCCTTCGCCATCCTGCTGAATTTCCCGCGCTTCAACAAGCTGAAGGGCATGGGCCAGATCGTGTCATGGTCGGTGCGGGACGAGACCCTGCACTGTCTGTCCATGGCGCGGCTGTTCCGCACCTTCATCCATGAAAATCCGGAAATCTGGACCGAGAAGCTGCGCGAGGACATCCGCCAGGTCTGCCGCGACATCGTCGATCATGAAGACGCATTCATCGATCTCTGCTTCGAGATGGGGCCGGTCGAGGGCCTCGATGCCGATCTGGTCAAGACCTATATCCGTTTCGTGGCCGATCGTCGCCTGAGCCTGCTGGGGCTGGACGGGATGTACCATGTCCCGGCGAACCCGTTGCCGTGGCTGGACGACATGCTGAACGCCGTCGAGCATACGAATTTCTTCGAGAACCGCGCGACGGAATACAGCCGGGCTTCGACCTCCGGTACCTGGGAAGAGGCGTTCGAGGAGAGCATCTTCCAGTCGGACGGCTGATTTATCCGGCGTCCAATGGCGCGCCGTCGCGCAGGATGGCGTCTGCCTCCGGCGTAAAATGCCCGTCTGCCCGGTGCAGTGTCATGCCGGGCAGGAGGGCGGCATCCCCCCGACCGCCGACGCGGCCCTGAACCAGCACGATTCTTGCCGGCCGGCCAGCCTTGGGCCAGAACGGGATCAGGCGGATCGACCCGATGCCGTGCGCCCGCATGGACGCGATCGCCGCGTCGAGCGAGGCGGCGGGCAGGGCGAGGGTCAGCGTGCCATGATGGCGCACCTGCCGCCCCAGACTGCGGACCCAGACATTCAGCATGTCGTTCGCCACGACGCGCCGCGCGATATCGCGGCGTGGATCGGGTGAGGCGCTGGCATCCGTGCGATGCCAGGGCGGATTGGCGAAGGCGTGGTCGAATCCGCCCCCCTGGAGCGGGAAGTCGGCGATGGCAGGCAGATCGGGCAGCGTCGCGCACGCTGCGCGCAACCGGTCGAGGCCATTGTCGTTGAAATTGGTCTGGGCCAGGGCTGCGGTGCGGGCGTCGCGTTCCACGCCGATGCCGGTGATGCCAGCCACCCGCCAGGCCAGGCACATCAATCCCGCGCCAGCCCCGCATCCACCTTCCAGGATGCGCTGGCCGGGGCGGGCAGGGACGGAGGCCGCCATCAGGACCGGCTCCAGTCCCGTGCGGTAGCCCTGGCGGAATTGCCGGTAACGGAGCCGGCCGTCGAGCAGCGTTCCGTGGCTCAGGACCTCGATGGATGCGTCGTCCGCGGCACATGCCAGATGCGGCGTCGGCTCATGTATGATGTCCTTCGGCTTGACCGTCATTCTCACGCCGCTCATATGTTCTACAGACCAATCCAACGGGGTCGGGGAGTTTAACCTTTTGGGCGTTGCAGTCACTCTGCCGGAATCCGAGAAAACGGCAACCGCGAAGCATTCCGGCTCCGGCGCCTCGGCGCAGGAGGGGGCCGAAGCTGCTCTGCAGGAGTTGTCGAGCTATCTCGCCGACGACATGGCCGCGTGCAATCGCGCCATCATCGAGCGGATGGATAGTCCGGTCGCCCTGATCCCCCAGTTGGCGGCGCATCTGGTGGCGGCCGGTGGCAAGCGGCTGCGGCCGTTGCTGACGCTGGCTTCGGCGCGCCTGTGCGACTATCCGGCCGGGCCGGACCATCAGCGCCATGTCGCATTGGCCGCGTGCGTGGAATTCATCCATACCGCGACCCTGCTGCATGACGATGTGGTGGATGAGAGCCAGTTGCGGCGCGGGCTGGCCAGCGCCAACGCCGTGTTCGGCAACAAGGCATCGGTGCTGGTGGGCGATTTCCTGTTCGCCCGCTCGTTTCAGTTGATGACGGATGACGGGTCGCTAAAGGTGATGGCGATCCTGTCCTCGGCGTCGGCGACGATCGCCGAGGGCGAGGTTCTGCAGATGTCGACGCAGAACGACCTGTCCACCTCGGTCGATCAGTATCTGACGGTCATCCATGGCAAGACGGCGGCTCTGTTTGCCGCCGCCTGTCGCGTCGGGGCGGTGGTGGCCAAGCGACCGGAGGCCGAGGAACAGGCGCTGGAAGCGTTCGGCACCAATCTGGGCATGGCCTTCCAACTGGTTGACGACGCGCTGGACTACGCGGCGGACCAAGCCGTGCTGGGCAAGACCGTGGGCGACGATTTCCGCGAAGGCAAGATCACGCTTCCGGTCCTGGCGGCGTATGCCGCTGGAAGCGAGGAGGATCGCCGGTTCTGGCGGCGGGTCATCGAGGAGAGCGAACAGGCGCCCGAGGACCTCGACCACGCCATGGCCCTGATCGCCCAGACCGATGCCATCGGTGTGACGCTGGACCGTGCCGCCGCCTATGCCCGCGCGGCATGTGAGGCACTGAATATCTTCCCCGATACCCGTTTGCGCCGTCTGCTGCAGGATACCGCGTCCTACACCGTCAGCCGGGCCAGATGAGATGAGAGCCTGATCGGGAAAGGCCCCCGGCAGACGCCGGCGAGCCTTTCCCGTTCTTTCGCTGCGCGTGGCCGATGGCATGGCACTTGCCTGTGCTTGTCCGACTTTTTTCAGCCAGCCCAAGACGACCGCATCGGTCAGATCGCCGTGATCGCCGGAGCAAAGAGGGCTGGTGCGCCATAGCCCAGCGCGACCATGGCTGTCGTCATGCGCATGGGCTCGGCCGGCATGGCGGTAAAGAAGGCCCGATCCCGATCGTGATGACGGAGGGCTTCGGACCGAGGCGGAAGCCCCCGCAAGACCGTCGCCGCCTGACGCGCCACGGCATCCGCCGGGTCCAGCCAGATCATCCCTGGTGGCGAGGCCGCGCGAAAGGCATCCATCAGGAATGTGTAATGGGTGCAACCGATGCCGACCACGTCGATCCGGTCGCCGCCGGGCTGTTCGAACAGGGCCGCCAGTTCCCGCTGGACGATGTCGGGCGCCACCGCATGGCCGCGAAAGACACGTTCGGCCAGATCGGCGAGCCCGCGCGCACCGTGGGCCAGCAGAGTGCAATCCGGGGCGTAGCGTTGTTGCAGGGCACGCAGATAGGGACGGCGGACAGTCGCCCGCGTCGCCAGCAGCCCGATGGTACGGGTGCGGCTCAACTGGGCAGCCCATTTGATCGGCGGGACGCACCCGACGAACGGGATGGCGTATCGGTCCCGCAACGCCCCCAGCGCCAATGTGCTGGCGGTGTTGCAGGCGATGACGACGAGATCGGGCGCGAGGCTGGCGATGGCCTCGCCCATCAGGGTGACCACGCGCGCGATCAGCGTGGCGTCTTCCTGCTCGCCATACGGATAGATCGCCGTGTCGGCCAGATAATCGACCGGTATGCCGGGGAGGCGGGCGCGAAGTGCCCGAACGATTCCGAAACCGCCGATCCCCGAATCGAACGCGAGAATCCGCTGCGTCATGGCAGGGCGATCAGCCCTGGCCCTGCGCGCTCTTGAAGGCCAGCGCCTCCTCCAGGCTGGACACGCCGCCGTGCCTGCCCGACCAGCCGCACGGATCTTCAAGGAAGCGCCGGACCTCGGAGGCGTCCTTCTCCGAGAAATAGGGCTGGCCGGCGCAGGCTTCCAGCACATCCCACCAGGTGCAGAGCGCATGCAGCGAGATGTTCATATCCGCCAGCGTGCGCAGCGAACCGGGAAACACGCCATAGAAGAACACGACGAACGTGTGATCGACGATTGCCCCCGCGTCGCGCAGGGCGCGGGCGAATCGGATCTTGGAGGAGCCGTCGGTCGTCAGGTCCTCGACCAGCAGGGTGCGCATGCCGTCGGGCACATCGCCTTCGATCTGCGCATTGCGGCCGAAACCCTTGGGCTTCTTACGGACATAGGCCATCGGCGCCATCATGCGGTCGGCGATCCAGGCGGCGAAGGGGATGCCTGCGGTTTCGCCGCCCACGACGGCGTCGATGCTTTCGTAGCCGATATGCCGGCCGATCTTCTCCACGCCCAGTTCGACGATCTTGGCGCGGGCGCGGGGGAAGAAGATGATGCGGCGGCAGTCGATATAGACGGGCGATTTCCAGCCCGATGTCAGCGTGTAGGGGTCCTCGGGCCGGAAATTGACCGCCTTGATTTCCAGCAGCAGCTTGGCGGTCGTCAGCGCGGCATCGCGGTCCCAGGCGGATGAGCCCGACGAGGCGCCTGTGCCGTAGCCTGTTGAATCGTTCATCTGGTGTGTCTTTCCGGTCCGATAGCGTAGGAAAACGAGGTGGAAAAGCCTTAGCGGGATCGTCCGGGAAAATCCATCGCGCGACCGACATCATTCCATCGGAATCCCGCCTGTGCCGCGCCACGCGAGGGGCTGGATCGCGTTCGGCCGGGGGGCGGTTTCTCTTGCCGGAGACGGAGATACTCGTTAGTATAACTGTAATTGCAAATCGTTCGCAATAAGGATTTAATACTGTGGCGCCAGAAAACGGCCGGATTACACGAAACTGCGAACGGGCGGTCGTGACCGCGTACCGGGAGTTGCGGGATGTCGGGACGGGCGATGTTTCGGCGTTCCACGCCTGCACCACCTTGTATCGTATCCATCATCCCGAGGCGTCGCTGAACGAAGCGCGGCGTCTGGTCTCCGAATGGATCGACCACCATGTGGTGCGTGAGGCCGAAGGGCCGACACCGGGTTGCGACTGTCCCTGACAGTTTTGCCACATTGATGCGCGGGTAACGCAAAAGCCCCGCGGGCCCCCAGCCGCCCGGCGCAGTTGGGTATTGTGGCGGCGCGCGGGCCCGGGCACGGGCCAGGCCCGCCCCCGCGGGGCGGGCGCGCCCCCCCCCCCACCC
>NZ_JBDNXE010000036.1:0-13655 GCF_047721585.1 Gluconacetobacter sp. | reverse complement strand
GCACCGAAGGGATCCCCCACCAGGTGGGGCGGGAGGCCCAAGGGCCGACCCCGGGGCGCGACTGGCCCTGACAGTTTTGCCACATTGAGGCGCGGGTAACGCAAAAGCCCGGCGGCCCAGCGGCCGCCGGGCTTTTGCGTAATGCGGACGGGGCATCGCGCGGGGAAGGAACGTTCCCGAGCCCTGAGGGGCTTGCGCGACTCAGCCGATCCGTCCGGGGGTTCCACCCGGACGGATCGGTGCCGGACCTTAGCCGCGCTGGGCGAACGGTACGAAGTCGCGTTCCGGCGAGCCGGTATAGAGCTGGCGCGGACGGCTGATACGCTGACCCGGCTCCTCGATCATTTCCTTCCACTGGCTGATCCAGCCGGTGGTACGGGCGAGGGCAAACAGCACGGTGAACATGCTGGTGGGGATGCCCATGGCCTTCAGGATGATGCCCGAATAGAAATCGACGTTCGGATACAGGCTGCGCTTGACGAAATATTCGTCGCTGATCGCGATCTTTTCCAGTTCCACCGCCAGGTCCAGCAGCGGATCGTCCTTGATCCCCAGTTCGCCCAGAACCTCGTGGCAGGTCGCCTGCATGATCTTCGCCCGCGGGTCGAAGTTCTTGTAGACGCGATGGCCGAAGCCCATAAGGCGCACGCCGCTGTTCTTGTCCTTCACCTGGGCGATGAACTCGGGGATGTTGTCCTTGCTGCCGATCTTGGCCAGCATCTTCAGCACCGCCTCGTTCGCGCCGCCATGGGCGGGCCCCCACAGGGCGGCGATGCCGGCGGCGACGCAGGCGAACGGATTGGCGCCCGTCGAGCCCGCCATGCGGACCGTCGAGGTCGAGGCATTCTGCTCGTGGTCCGCATGCAGGATCAGGATGCGGTCCATTGCCCGCGCCAGGATCGGGTTGACCTTGTACGGCTCCGACGGATGCGCGAACATCATCGAGAGGAAATTTTCCGCGTAGGTCAGGTTGTTGCTCGGGTAAACGAACGCTTCGCCCTGCGTATATTTGTAGGCCCAGGCGGCGATGGTCGGCAGCTTGGCGATCAGGCGCACGGCCGACAGGTTGCGGCTGGCCTCGTTCGAGATGTCGATGGCGTCGTGATAGAAGGCCGACAGCGCGCCGACCGTGCCGCACAGGATCGCCATCGGATGAGCATCGCGGCGGAAGCCATTGAAGAAATTGCGGATCTGTTCGTGCAGCAGCGTGTGCGAATTCAGGGTCGCGACGAAGGCATCATGCTCCGCGGTGGTCGGCAGTTCACCGTTCAGCAGCAGGTAGGCGACCTCGGTGAAGGTGGCCTGTTCGGCCAACTGCGCGATCGGATAACCCCGATGCAGCAGGACGCCCTTCTCGCCGTCGATGAAGGTGATCTTGCTGGTGCACGACGCGGTTTCGCCGTAGCCGGGGTCGAAGGTGAAGACACCCAGATCGGCGGTGATCTTGCGGATGTCCAGCACGTCGGGACCCAGCGTTCCGGAATGGACCGGCAGACTGGCTGTTTTGCCCTCTAGCGAGACGGTGGCCACTTTTTCTGGCTCGGTCATCAAACTCTCCTCTTGGTCGTTCGCCGCCGTGCGAGCGGCCATTCTCATCCCCAACCTGCGGACACCCGTCCTCTGCGTGACAGTTTGCGACGTATCGATCCGCCGCTGTGTCCTCATGCAGGCATGCGCCGAGATAAGGACGAAACGGCTATCGTGGCAACTCCGCCGGCAGGGGGGCGCTTACCCCCTTAATTGCATAGCGCACGGGTCAGAACGGCCTGTTTGCGTGCCAGTGCATGCCAGGGGCCATGCACCGTGAAACAGGCAAGGGAGGCGACCGGAAAGCCCCGAATCAGGATCGTCTTGTCCGGGTCGTCGATGGCATGTCCGGCCAGGTCCATCACCAGCTGATACAAATCCGGATTGTGCCCTATCACAATGATATTATTGATATTTTCTGGCGTTTCCTGAAGGATTTCCAGGATGCTTTCGCTGCCGCATTCATAGAGCCGGGCCTCCTGGCGAACCTGCGGCGCGACGGTGGTGGAAAACGGCCCGAGTGCCGCATAGGTCTCGCCCGAACGCATCGCCGGACTGATCACGGCCAGCTCCGGGACGAAGCCGATCTCGCGCAGTTGTGTTCCGCGTTGGTGCGCCTGGCGGCGTCCGGCGGGGGTCAGGGGGCGCCCGAGGTCGCTGGATGGGCTGGGATCGCCATAGGGGCCGGGGAAGGCTTCCGCGTGGCGCATCAGTACCAGCGTCCGCGCGGGAGGAGCCATGGCGGCGGGGTCTGACGCGGTGACCATCAGACGGCGCCGGGCCCGGTGGATTTGCGCGCGATGGCTTCGTGATGGCGGATGACCTCCTTGATGATGAAGGCCAGGAACTTCTCGGCAAAATCGGGGTCCAGCCGCGCGGCCCCGGCCAGCTCGCGCAGCCGCGCGACCTGCCGGGCCTCGCGGGCCGGATCGGCGGGAGGCATGTTGTGGCGCGCTTTCAGTTCGCCCACGGCCTGGGTATGGCGGAAACGCTCGGCCAGCATGTAGATCAGCGCGGCATCGATATTGTCGATGCTCTGGCGGAGCCCCAGAAGCATCTCCTGGGCGCCAGGCGCCTGACTTGTCTGGTCGATGGCCACGGTATCGTTCACGTCAACATGCTCCTGTCTGTCGATCGTGCGGTTATACCGTGTTTCAGTCCTCGGCGGGCAGATCGATCCATGCCAGGTGGCCGCCTTTTCCGGCACCTGTGTCGGTAAAGACCGATCGGCCGCCGGCGCGTCCGTCGCGCACCCATGGGCGGCCGTCGGTCGACCGGCGGTCATGCCCGCAATAGACGGTGTAGCCGGGCGGAATATGGTCGACCCAGTTCAGCCTGCGTTCCGGGTAGCCGTCCTTGCGCGTGCGGCTCGTGGTTTCACCGAACAAGGCGCGCGACAGCAGCGGGGTCACGTCTCCAAGGCCCGGCGGCGGAGGTTCGGAAAGCATCCGGGAGTGGAAGCCGCCATGCACGAAAATCCGCCGGCCCAGCACGATCCACGGGGGCGCCTGCGCGATGTCCTGCACCGCCCGGTGATGGACATCGTCGTTATCCGGTGCCTGGAACTGGCGGACAGTCTCGCTCAGCGCGGCGTCGAACCGCAATTTGTGGCCGGCCAGGGCGCGCGCCAGCTTGCGGTCGTGATTGCCCAGGATGAACAGGCCGCGACCGTCATCCAGCAGGCGCTGCATCAGCCGGAAGGTGCCGACGCTATCGGGTCCGTGGTCCACCAGATCGCCGAGCTGGATGACGAATCGGTCGGTCGCCACCGCGTGTTCGAACGCCCGCAGATCGCCATGCACGTCGCCGACCACCCGAATCGGGCGCCCGGCAATCAGCGCTTCCAGCGCCGGCAGGTCGCGCCAGAATTCAGCTCCATCGGCCGGCAGCGAACCCGGCGTGGGGAGATGGTGTGGCGTCCAGGCTGTGTCATCGGTTGAGGGCGTGTGATTCGGCTGCATGGGGGCTTCGGTCACGATGAGGGGAGTGATAGGCCTTTCGTCGAATATGGGGTCACGGTCGTCATCTTGCCATGTGTCCGCCGTCGATGCGCCAGAATGTGGGCGCGCGCATGGCAGGTAGTCGTTTTTACCTGGATGCCGCCAGCCAGCCGGGATAACGGCGTTCGATCCTGAGGATGAGGGCGTCCACGCCACGGCGCAGCAGCGCCACGTCCTCGGCCAGCAGGATCAGTCCGAGCGGGAGCATCCACAGGCCCAGGATCGGCAGAAAGGACAGCAATCCCCCCAGGATCAGCAGCAGACTCGCCAGAAACCGTGCCGGGCGGCGCGATGGAACCCGCAGCCAGTCGATCGCCCCGCGCAGGCGGGACGGCACGCGGGTCAACGCCAGCCGCACCAGCCGCTCATGATCGTTTTCCGGGTCGGTCACGGGGCACATGCTCAAGGATAACACTCTTTTGTTGTGACGGGTCTGCCAGGAAAGAGAACAGATGGCGTGTCGGCCGGCCTGGTATCCGATACGGTAACCTGTCTCCATGGCAGGATCGGGGCGGCCCGACCCGCGCAGTACAAGACCAAGATAACGAAAAGACACGAGGAAAGGTTCCATGATCGATCATAGCCGAATCCGGAACGCCGCCTTCCGGGCAAAAGTGACCACCGCCGAGGAGGCCGCCAAATATATCCGTCCGGGCAGCATGGTCGGCATGAGCGGCTTTACCGGGTCGGGTTATCCGAAAGCCGTTCCGCAGGCCCTGGCCGCGATCATCGAAGGGGAAAAGGCGAAGGGGAACGATTTCCGCATCCGCCTCTTCACCGGCGCCTCCACCGGCCCGGAACTGGACGGCGCGCTGGCCAAGGTGAACGGCATCTCGTTCCGTATGCCCTACAATTCGGACCCGATCCTGCGCGGCCTCATCAACAGCGGCGAGACCGAATATCTCGACATGCATCTGAGCCACGTAGCCCCGATGACGTGGCAGGGCTTCTTCGGCGAGATGGATACGGCCGTCATCGAGGCCGTCGCGATTCGCGAAGACGGCACCATCGTTCCGTCGTCGTCGGTCGGCAACAACAAGACGTGGGTCGAATCCGCCCGCCAGGTGATCATCGAGGTCAATAGCTGGCAGCACTCGGCGCTCGAGGGCATGCACGACATCTGGTACGGTACCGCCCTGCCGCCGCACCGCGTCGCCATTCCGCTGCTGCGCCCCGATGACCGGATCGGCCAGGCCACGCTGAAGGTCGACCCGTCGAAGGTCGTCGCGATCGTCGAAACCCATGCACCGGACCGCAACGCGCCCTTCTCGCCGCCCGATGCGTCGGCCAAGGCTATTGCCGGGCATCTGATGGAGTTCTTCCGTCATGAAGTGGCGAAGGGCCGTCTGCCGCAATCGCTTCTGCCGTTGCAGTCGGGCGTGGGCAACGTCGCTAACGCCGTGATGAGCAGTCTGGAAGACGGCCCGTTCGAGGACCTGACCGCCTTTACCGAGGTGATTCAGGACGGCATGCTGGGGATGCTGGAATCGGGCAAGATGCGTGTCGCCTCGGCGACCGCCTTCTCCCTGAGCCCGGAAGCCGCGGAATCGCTGAACGACCGCATGGCCGAGTTCCGCTCCAAGATCATTCTGCGTCCGCAGGATGTCAGCAACCATCCCGAGCTGATCCGTCGCCTGGGCTGTATCGCGATGAACGGGCTGATCGAGTCCGACATCTACGGCAACGTCAATTCGACCCAGGTCATGGGCTCGCGCATCCAGAACGGCATTGGCGGTTCGGGCGATTTCGCGCGCAATGCCTACATCTCGGTCTTCATGACGCCGTCGACCGCCAAGGGTGGCAAGATTTCGGCGATCGTGCCGATGGCCTCGCATGTCGATCACATCACCCAGGATTCGCAGGTGCTGGTGACTGAACAGGGCCTGGCCGACCTGCGCGGCCTGTCGCCCAAGCAGCGGGCCGAGACGATCATCCGCAACTGCGCGCATCCGGACTATCGTCCGATGCTCCAGGATTACTACAAGCGGGCGCGGGAAGGCTCCTACGGCCAGCAATCCCCACATCTGCTCAAGGAATCGCTGTCCTGGCATCAGCGCTTCATCGAGACCGGCACGATGCTGCCGGGCTGACATCCGTCAGGCCGCGCTCCCAGGGCAACCCCTGGGGCGCGGCGTTCGCGGATGGAATGCAGATGACCAGATAGATATTTGTTTATAAAAGATATCATTCGTCAGCGATCATGTCGCCGCGAAGGTATGGCATGTAATGGATTGTCTCCATTTCATGTCATATCTTTCTGTTTTTAAAAGATTTATGGTACGACTTCGCGGGTCGCGGGCTATTTGGAAAGCACGGCGCGATGATGTGATGCCGTCACACCATTCTTTTCTGTTTTGTTTTTAAAGCAGATATTCGTGTTATTCGCCTTGGTGCGCCGCGTCGGTCCTGGGGTGGCCGACCATGCTCGCCGCGTGGTCGAGATCGACCGACAGCACACGGCTGACGCCGCGCTCCTGCATCGTCACCCCATAGAGCCGGTCCATATGCGCCATGGTCAGTTGATGATGCGTCACGACCAGGAAGCGCGTGCCCGCTTCGGCAACCATATCGGCCAGCAGGGCACAGAAGCGCCCGACATTGGCATCGTCCAGCGGCGCGTCGACTTCGTCCAGCACGCAGATCGGCGCGGGATTGCAGCGGAATACCGCGAAGATCAGCGACAGGGCGGTCAGGGCCTGTTCGCCGCCCGAGAGCAGCGACAGCGTGGCCAGCTTCTTGCCCGGCGGCTGGGCATAGATTTCCAGCCCCGCCTGCAACGGGTCGTCACTTCCCACCATGCCCAGATGTGCCCGCCCGCCATTGAACATGCGGGCGAACAGCGATTGGAAATGCCTGTCGACTTCGGTGAACACCGCCAGCAGGCGCTCGCGCCCCTCGCGGTTCAGGGCGCCGATCGAGCCGCGTAGCCGGGCGATGGCCGTGTCCAGTTCGTCCTTTTCGCGCTGGATGGTCGTGATCCGCGTCTCGGCCTCGTCGGCTTCCAGTTCGGCGCGCAGATTGACCGGCCCCATATCCTCGCGCTCGCGGGTCAGGCGGGCGATCTTTCGGCGCAGGCTGGTTTCCGCCGCTTCGGTCAGGTCGGGGGGAACGATGCCGGGTGGCTCCGGCGTCTCGGTCAGCAATTGGGCCAGGATGGCTTCGGCCTGCTCGTGCCGGCCCTCGGCGCGCAGCACGGCTTCACGCCCGGCCGCCAGGGCGGCCTCGGCATCGCGCCGCGCGGTCTGGGCGTTCACCAAAGCGTCTTCGGCTTCGGCCAACTGGCGGGCGGCTTCCGCGTGGTCGGCCTCGGCCTTGTCCATCGCCGCGCGTGTGCTCTCGCGGGTGCGGGTGACTTCTTCCGGCATGGCGGCCAGGCGTGCATGGTCCGACCGTGCGGCATCCAGGCGGGTTGTGGTGCCGAGCAGTTCGGCGGCGGCGGCGGCCTGACGGGCGGTCCAGTCGGACAGGGCGGCGGCAATGCCGGTCAGGCGGGCCTGGATGGTCTGGTCCTCGCCGGCCAGGGTGACGCGATGCTGGCGGGCCTCGTCCTCGGCCTGCCGGGCGGCGGCCACGGCCTCGCGTGCTTCGCGGACGCGGGCTGCGATCGCCTCCAGGTCGGGCAGGGCCTGCTGCTCGGCAGTGATGCGGGCCAGCCGTTCCGCCGCTTCGTCCCGTTCCTGGCGCAGGGCGTCCAGGCGCGGCGCCTGCGCGTCCAGCACGCTGCGGGTCTCGATCAGCGTGGCCTGTCGGGCCGCGTGGGCGGTCTGGGCCTGTTCCAGCGCCCGTTCGGCCTCCTGCTGAAGCTGTCGCCCGGCCTCGTGGGCCGCTGCGGCATCACGAGCCCGGATTTCAGCGGCGGCCAGGGCGGAATCGGTCTCGGCGCTGGGAGGCAGGGCCGCGAGAGTGGCTTCGGCCTCCTGCCGGGCGGCCTCGGCCTGCTCGGCCTCACGGGCAATGCGGTGCAATTCGGGGAGGATCGTCGCCAGTCGCGCTTCGGCCTCGTTATTGCGGGCGGCGGTGGCGTCGTCCTCCCGCCTGGCGGCTTCCAGCGCGGTTTCGGCGCGCTTGCGGGCGTCGCGGCATGCTGTCTCAGCGGTCTGCGCGGCCTGTTCCTGCTGGCGGGCGGCTTCATGCCGCCGGGCCAGTTCGGCGGCATCCGGCAGGTCGGCCGCTGCCTGCCGGGCGGCACTCAGCGCGGTTTCGGCCTCCGCAAGGGTCTGCGTCGCCTGATCGTGCTGGGGCTGGACCGTCTCCAGCCGGGCGCGCGCGGTGGCGTCCAGCCGGCTGATTTCGGCTTCATCGGTGCGGGCCTGACGCAGTGTCGCTTCGATCGCCGCGCGGGCGGTGCGGGCGGCGCCAACCGACGCGGTCGCCGCCGATCGGGCGTGCTCGGCAGCAGCCACAGCGGCTTCGACGGTCGGAAGATCGGCCAGACGGGTCTGGCGCGCGGCTTCGGTTTCGCGCAGGAGGTTGCGCTGTCGCAGCAGCAGCGCCGCCCGGCTGGGCTGGCCGGCCGCTACGCGATAGCCATCCCAGCGCCATAACGCACCGTCGCGTGCCACCAGGCTCTGGCCGGGCAGCAGGTCGTTCTGCAAGGCCGCGCCGTCGGCCCCGTCTTCCAGAAGGCCGATCGCGGCCAGGGCGCGGGCCATGGCTGGCGGGGCTGTCACCAGCGTGGCCAGGGCAACCGTGCCCGCGCCCGGCAGCGGTGACGTGCTCAGGGGCGAGAGGGTGTGCCACAGGCGCGGCGCGTCCGGTGCGACGGAGGCATCCAGCCCATCGGTCAGGGCGGCGGCAAGGGCGGCCTCCAACCCGTCGGGCACCGTGATGTCATCGACGACCGGCCGGAAATGCGTCTCGCTCTGTCCGGTTTTCAGCGCCTGGGTCAAACCTTCGGCCTGCGCGTTCAGGCGCGAAAGGTCGGCCTTCAGGTCGCTCAGGCGGTGCGTCGCGGCGTCGCGGTCGGTGGCGGCGTCGGCCAGGGCGGCTTCCGCCCCTTCCAATGCCTGGCCGGCCTCGGCGAGGCGTTGTTCCGCATCCTCGCGCGCCGTTCTGGCGGCGGTCAGCCGTTCCGGCGCGATGGCGGCGGACTGGGCAAGTGCCAGATCTTCGGCCAGGGCACGCAGCCGCGCGACGGCGCGCTGATGCGCCGTATCCGCCGATTGCAGGGCGGCCTGGGTGGTAGTGCGCCGGTTCGTGCCCTCCTGAAGGCGGGCATAGGCGTCGATCCGGCCGGCAGTGGCCGCCTGACGGTCCAGTTCCGCCTGTTCCAGCGCGGCACGGGCGGCATCGAGGGTGGATTGTGCCGCGGCGAGGCCGGCGCGCAACGCATCCCGGTGTTCGGCGGCGACCCGCTGTCCATGGGCCTCGTCATGCCGGCGCTGCAAGCCCTGCTGTTCGGCCCGCAAGGCCTCGGCGCGCTCCGTGGCCTGGGACAGCGCCCGGCGGACCGCGTCATGGCGTCGGTGGGCTTCGTCCGCCCGGCCGCGTGCAAGGCTGGCCGCCAGCGTGGCGTCTGACTGTTCCTGCGCCGCCTGCTCCAGCGCGATGCGGGATTCCGCAAGCCGCGTGGTCGCGGCCGCCAGTTCGGCGGCCTGGGCCTCCAGCACCGAGGCTTCGGGCAGGGTGCCGCGCAAGGTTTCCAGTTCGGCGGCCAGGGCGGTATATTGGGCTTCGAGGCGCGCGTGGCGGGCCTGCGCCTCGGTGAGCGCGGCCGCGACCTGCGTTGCCTGGGCCTGGGCGGCATTGGCTTCGGCGCCGGCCTGTTCCAGCGCCTGCTCGCGGGCCTGCACCATGGCGGTGGCATCGGTCTGGGCCTGTGCGGCCTGCGCCATCTCATCGGGCAGGGCGGCGAGGCGCCCGGAGAGGCCGGTTTGCTCGGCTTGCAGGCGGGCGACGTTTTCGGCGGCGTCGGTCTCGCGCGCCTGGGCGGCCTGATGGTCGCTTTCGGCCTGGCCCAGCCGCGCGGTCGCGGCCTGCGCGGCCTCGGTCGCGCGCTGTTCCTCGCGGGCCATGCCTTCGGCCAGGATCTTCTGGCGTTCCAGAAGCGTGCGGCTCTCATCCGCGCGCGCGCGCAGCGCGGGCAGGTCGCGATTGGCCTCGAATTCCGCGATCACGCTGGTTTCGGCGGCTTCCTCCGCCTGCACCAGCGCCTGCCGGGCCTGCCGAGCCGTCTGGCCGGCGCGCTCCACCGCCAGACGCGCGCGGGCATGCAGCAGGGCCAGAAGGGTGGTCTCGGATTCACGGAGCGCGCTGGAAATCTCGCGATAGCGCTTCGCCTGCTGCGACTGATCGCGCAGGCTGCCCAGATGGCCTTCCAACTGGATGCGCAGATCCTCGGCACGGGCGAGATTGCCTTCGGTGGCGCGCAGTTTCAGTTCGGCCTCATGCCGTCTGGCATGCAGGCCGGTGATGCCGGCGGCTTCCTCCAGGATGCTCCGCCGTTCCTCGGGCCGGGCATTGACCAGGGCCGAGACGCGGCCCTGGCTGACCATGGCCGACGAGCGCGCGCCCGAGGCCAGGTCGGCGAACAGGGTCTGCACGTCGCGGGCGCGGATCGGCTTGCTGTTGACGCGATAATCGCTGCCGGAGCCGCGCTCGGCGCGCCTTGTGATCTGCAATTCGTCCTGATCGTGCAGCGGAGGGGCGGCGATCCCCTCCGTGCCTTCTAGCGTCAGCGTCACCTCGGCCAGGTTGCGCGCCGGACGGGCGGCGGTGCCGGCGAAGATCAGGTCGTCCATCTCGCCGCCGCGCAGGGAGCGCGCGGAGCTTTCGCCCATCGCCCAGCGCAGGGCCTCGACCACATTGGATTTGCCGCAGCCGTTCGGTCCGACGATCCCGGTCAGGCCGGGCAGAATATCGACCGAAACCGGGTCGGCAAAGCTCTTGAAGCCGCCGATGCGCAGGCGGACAAAACGGGCAGCCATGGAAGAAGGGACCTGATCAGCTCAGCGAGGCGACCTTTTTGGCAAAGTCTTCGTAAGTCATCTCCTGACCGACCTGCTCCTTGTCGTTGAAGCGGAAGGTCGGGGTGCCCTCGATCTTGTATTCGGCCTGGGCGCGGTTTTCCTCGTCCATGATGGCCTGGCGCAACGTGTCGTCGGCCAGCGTCTTCTGGAACATTTCGGCGGGCATGCCGGCCAGCGCGGCCATTTTCTGCAATTCGTCCTGCAGGTTGACGTCGCGGGCGAAGGCCCAGCGGTCCTGGCTGGCCAGCAGGGACAGCACGAAGGGCTCGTAGCGTTCCGGCGGCAGGGTGCGGGCGATCATCGCCGCCGCCAGCGCGATCTGGTCCAGCGGAAAATCGCGGAAGATGTAATAGACCTTGCCGGTGTCGATCAGATCGCTGCGGATCTTGGGGAAGACTTCGGCTGCGAAGCGCGCGCAGTGGGTGCAGGTCAGCGAAAACCATTCCTCGACATGCACCTTGGCCGCCGGATTGCCGGCCGCGCGGACGGCCATGCGCGAGTCGGCGGCGGCCCGTGCGGCGCGGATGGACAGGGCCTGTCCGAACAGGAGGGCAGGGGTCGCGGTCGCGATCAGGGTGCGGCGGGTAACGGGCATGGCTGAACGGTCTCCGACAGGCTGAAGGGGGCGGACGGTAAAAGGGGGACAGAGCCCGCAAAGCGGGCAGGCGTCAAGATGCCGGCGATCCGGTGGAGGGGGGCGTGGGCACCGGGCGGGCCGACCACCAGGCCGAGAGCGCCGAGCCCGAGATATTGTGCCAGATCGAGAACAGCGCCCCCGGCAGGGCCGCCCCCCGGCCCCAATAAACCCCCCCCCCCCTGGCGGCGGGCCCCGCATTCTGCCAACCGCCCACCCTCGCCCCCCGTCGGCACGCCCCATTCACCACGCCCCCCAATCGTCCGCCCCAATAGCCGCCCAGCAGGCCGATCCCGTTATGCAGCACCACCCCGAGCAGGACCAGCGGCCCCGCCGCCGCCAGTGACGGCCGCACCGAGGCGACGATGGCCCCGATGATCGTCATGATGGCGATCATGGCCACCAGCGGCAGGGCGGGTTCCACCCGGCGCACCAGACGGGGGGCCAGCATGTTGACGGCCAACCCCGCCGCGACCGGCAGCGCGACCAGCATGACGATGCTGCGCAGCAGGGCCAGCACATCGACCTGCACGTCGGCCGCCACGTACAGCCGCGTCAGCAGCGGCGTGGCAACGATCCCGACCAGGGTGGAGAGCGTGCTGATGCTGACCGACAGGGCCACGTCGCCCCGTGCCAGATAGATCATGACATTCGATGCCGTGCCGCTGGACACGCTGCCGACCAGGATCATGCCGACCCGCAGGGCCGGCGGCATGCCCAGCAGCCGCCCGATCAGCCATGCCGCCAGCGGCATGATGGCGTAATGCAGCACGATCCCCGCCACGACCGGCGCGGGGCGGCGGGCGATACGCCGGAAATCCGCCACCGTCAGCGTCACGCCCATGGTGAACATCACCAGGGCCAGCAGCGGCGTGATCGCCGGCGTCAGGACCATGAAGGCCCCCGGCCGCCCGATGGCGGCGACCGAGACCAGGATGGCCCACAGCGGGAAGAGGCGGGTCAGGACGGACAAGTCGGTCAGGCGGCTGGCGGTGCCGGCGGTGGCCGCACGCGTACCTTGCGGATATGCAGGGCATCCGCGTCGAGCACGCGGAAGACCAGCCCGCTGTCATGGGTCAGCACCTCGCCGCGTGCCGGCACATGGCCCGCCAGCCGGAAGACCAGCCCGCCCACCGTCTCGATCTCGGCCTCCCGCTCGGCCTCGGTCAGCAGCGTGCCCAGCCGGGCCTCGAATTCCCCGACCGGCAGGCGGGCATCGACATCGAACGTGCCGTCCGGTCGTTCCTGGATCAGGACCGCCGTCGGTTCGTCATGCTCGTCGGAAATGTCGCCGACGATGGTCTCCACGAGATCCTCGATCGTCACCAGCCCGTCGATGCCGCCATATTCGTCGATGACCAGCGCCAGATGGAGGTGGCGCTGGCGCATCTGCAACAGCAGGTCCAGCACCGGCATCTGCGGGGCCACCATCAGGGGCTGGCGCAGCAGCGTCTCCACGTTGAAGGCTTCGCTGGTGCCGGCATAGGCGATCAGGTCCTTCACATGGATCATGCCCACGATGTCGTCGAGTTGCTCGCGATAGACCGGCATGCGCGAATGGTTCTCGCGGCGCATCAGGGCCAGGGCCTCGTCCTGGCTCAGCGATACCGACATGGCGACGATATCGGCGCGCGGAATCATCACGTCGTCGGCGGTGATGCCGCGCAGCCGCAGGACGTTCGCGATCAGCGCGCGTTCCTGGCGGTCGAGCTCCGAATTGGCATCGGTCCCGTCGCCTTCGGCCTCGTTGGCTTCCTGCACCAGGGCGGCGATGGAATGGCGCAGCCCATGTTCGCCGCGCCGGCGGCTGAACAGCGAGAGCAGGCCCCGGCCGCGTGGACGCGGCGCATGGGCATCGTCACCCCGGCTCGGCGCGCCCTCGGGCGACGCGGGCTCGGGCAAGGGGCGGTTCACTGCGCGTCCTCCATGCGGCCCGAGGGCGCGCCGGGGCGGAATTTCCATGGATTGGGGACGGACAGGCGGCCCAGGATGCGGGCCTCCTCCATTTCCATCCGCCGTGCCTCGCCGGCCTGGTGATGGTCGTGGCCGCGCAGGTGCAGGATGCCATGAACGACCAGATGCATCAGGTGATGCCGGATCGGCCGTCCGGCCGCCTGCGCCTCGCGCCGGACGGTTTCGAGCGCGATCATGATGTCGCCGCCCGGTATGCCGTCGGGGTAATCGAAGGTCAGGACGTTCGTGGGCTTGTTGCGGTCGCGATGGCGCGCGTTCAGCCGGCGGATCGTGCGGTCGCAATCCAGCGCGATCGTGACCGGCGCCGGCTCTTCGCCGGCCCAGGCGGCACGCGCGGTGCGGCGCACCAGGGCCGCGATTCCCGGAACGGCGCCATGCCAGCGCGCATCCGCGACGATCACGTCGCAATCCGGGCTGTCCTGCGCCATGGTGGAGTGAGGGCCCGGGGGGGGGGGGGCGGGCCGGGGGGGGGGTTTAAACCCCCCCCGAGGGGGGGGGGGGGGGGGGGAGGTGGGGGGGGGGGGTGTTTTGGCCCCCCCCGCGGGGGGGGGG
>NZ_JBDNXE010000035.1:0-35351 GCF_047721585.1 Gluconacetobacter sp. | reverse complement strand
CCCGGCGCGTGACGGCGAACCCGCAGCCCGCCGCGAGCGCCCGGCCCGCGACGAACAGGCCCCGCGCGGCGACGGCGTATGGTTCTCCATGAGTGTCGGCCGCCAGGACAAGGCCGACCCGAAATGGCTGGTGCCGCTGATCTGCCGCCTGGGCGGCGTGCGCAAGAACGAGATCGGCTCGATCCGCATCGCCGGCGACCATACGCTGTTCGAAATCGCCACGACATCGGCCGAGCGTTTCAGCGCCTGCGTCGCCGCCACGGATTCCGACGAAGTCCAGATCAGCGCGGCACAGGCTCCGGCCGGTGGTGGCGGTGGTGGTCGGGGCGGCGATCGCGGCCCCGGTGGCGCCCCGCGCGGACGCGGTCCGCGTAGCGCCCCCTCGTCCGGCGCTCCCCGCCGTCGCCCGGCGGCAGGGCCGTCATCGCGCAAGCGCGGCGCCTAAAGCCGCCCGGAACCGTCCACTGCCCGGATACCTCTTCCGGGCAGAACCGCGGTCGGCGGCCCTACGCCACCGAGTCCACCACCTCCGGCGCGAAGACCGCAACACGGGAGGCCGAGGCCGCCGCCGGCTTCGTCGTCGGCGGAACACGGTCGAAAATTTCGCGCAGAGTGAAACGGGAGACCGTCTCCTCCATGCGCCGCGTCTCACGCACCAGGCTCAACGAGGCGGCGGTGACTTCCTCGCCCATCGCGGCGTTCTGCTGGGTCGAAGCGTCGATCTCCCGCACGTTATCCGCGATATGCCGGACTTCGCTGGCCTGCGTCCGCATGGACGCGACGATCGCCCCGAGATGCCGGGTGATATCGTCCATGACAGCCGATACCCGCCCCAGCGACCCGTCGGCCTCGCCGACCAGGCCGACACCCTGATCGATAGACAGCACCGCTTCGCGGATCTTCTGACGAATGTCGCGGGCCTGCTCGGTCGATCGGGTCGCCAGATTGCGGATTTCCGTCGCCACCACGGCGAAACCCCGCCCGGACTCGCCCGCCCGCGCCGCCTCGACGCCCGCATTCAGCGACAACAGATTGGTTTGCAACGCGATATCGTCGATCACTCCGATGATCGTCTCGATCTCACGGGACGATGTTTTGATGACCGCCATCGTTTCCGTGGCCTTGACCATCGCCCGGAGCGTCGCATCCATCGACATCCCGACCGTCTCGACCAGTTTCCCGGCCTCGGAGGCCGACTGCGCGGCATCGCGGGTCCCGTCGGAGAACGTCGCGATGCCGGTCGACATGCTGCCGACATCCCGGGCCTGCCCCTCGGTACGCCCGGCAAGATCACCAACGGCTGACGAAATCTCCGCCGAGGCCGCGGCAACGGCCTGGATGCTCTGTTTCACCTCGTGGAATGCCGTCGCCAATTGCGCGATGGATGCGTTGAAGACCTGCGTCAGGCGCGCATAATCGGGCGCGACCTCGCTCTCGATCCGCGCCAGCAGATTGCCCCTGGCAACCTGCGACAGAGCCCTGTCGAGTTCGGCAATGAATGCCGCCATTTCGGCTTCCTGCCGGCGGATCTGCTCCATGCTAGCTTCCAGATCGGCGCTCAGCCTGATCTGCTCCGCATGGGCAGCTTCCGCCTGCTGCTCGCGCCGCTCCGCTTCAGCACGGCGATGGTCGGCATCCCGCGAAAGGGCCTCGGATCGCTGGAACGCCCCACGTAGCGAGGCCGCCAGCCAGACCAGCGCCACCGTCTCCACGATCAGGATCGCCGCATGCAGAACAAGGCGGAAACTGTCGCAGCCGCCAGGATAAAGCAGGTCGGGGCGATAGAAATTGAGGCCGATATGCTGCACCGCCACCATCAGGGCGGCAATCACGATGGCGGAGCAATCACAGGTCGCCGCAACGAACGCCAGCGCGGCAAAGTAGCCCATATGCACATCGACCTGGAGCTTGTTGCCTGCCAGCAGCGCAATGATGGCCGAAATGTTCGAGACGATCCCAAGACTGGCCGCCGACGAAATCCAGGAAGACCCGGCACCGCCAAACATCAGGCACAGTGCCAGGGCATTCAAGCCGATACTGGCCACAAACCAGGCATATCCGCCGAAACCATAAAAACACATTCCCCCCACGACCAGGGCAAGAACGGCATCAAGGACCAGAAGAAAACAGAGAGCCCTTCTCGTTATGGTTTCGAACGACATGTCATGACCACTCTCCGTCACAGGAAATGGCGCACTCCCACCACTCCGACGGCATGGACGACGGGATTAAAGAGGCCGGAACAGCCCCGATGGCCGACTTCATCACAACATGAAAATGCGCGCGGGCCAATTCCCGCGCGCATTTCCCGACCGGCTTTTACAGGCCGCCCGTCAGCACGCTGGCAGCATCGGCACGGGTCTTCTGGCCCAGCGCATTCAGGCTGTTCTGTTCGGCCGTGCCGGCGGCACGCACGCGGTCCATCTGGGTCTGCGGCATGTTACGCACCGCATTGACCGTATTGCGGCCGCTCTGCACGCGCTGCTGCACACCCTGGGTCACTCCATCGCGATAGGCCCGGCCACGGCCGGCAAGGCAGTCCTCGCGCTGGGCCAGGCGACCGGCGACATCCCACCCCGGCGCCTTGGACTGCGTGCCGGACTGGGCGCAGGCATCGTCCGCCGCGCGGGCAACCGGCATGGCGATGGAGAGCCCGGCCAGAACGGTTATCGGCATGGCGAAAGCAAGCAGGCAATTCCGGATCGTCATTGATCGATTCTCATGTTCTGTGACAACAGCGCACGGAACCATGCCGTGATGGCGGGAATAGGTCCATCGTATGGCAGAACCGGGTCTGCCGCATAGGTCGGTTCCACCCCCGGCATTCCGGCGTTTTTCAGGCCGTCGCGCCTCCCGATTTAATCCCGGACCTTTTCCCTATATGTTCATAAAACGAATAAATAATAACAATTATGGCAAAAACGACATAAATATCATCGCGGTTTTCGGGGTGATCGTGATGCAGCCGGTTGGCGCTCTGCCGCAATGCAAGGGACTGATGGAAATCGTGGCCGCCACCACTCCGCACCATCGCGGCATGGTCTCCACCTTCGCCTTCGTCTCGCGCATGCTACCCACCGCGATATCGACCGTGCTGACAGGCCCGATGTTTCGCCTCTCCGGCGGCGGCCGCGCGACATGAATCCGATCCCCCTCGACGGCGCCGGGCATGCGGGCCACGATGCGCCCTCTGTCCGCGTCCGGGAGCCCAAGGAGCCGTCGTCCATGTCCACCTTTTCGTGTCCCGCCCAATGAGCCTGGAGTCCGTCCGCGCCTTCCTGGCCGAGTACGCGCCCGAGCTGGATATCATCGAACTGGACCAGCCGACCGCGACCGTGGCCGAGGCTGCCGCCGCACACGGCACCCATCCGGCCCAGATCGCCAAGACCATCTCGCTGCGACTGGGCGAGCAGGTGGTGCTGGTGGTCGCGGCCGGCACCGCCCGGCTCGACAATCGCAAGACCAAGGAAGTCTTCGGCCACAAGCCCCGGATGCTCGACCGCGCGGAGGTCGAGTCCCTGACCGGTCACCCGGTGGGCGGCGTCTGCCCGTTCGGCCTGCCCGATCCGCTGCCGGTCTATTGCGACGTATCGCTCCGCGCGTTCGAGACGGTGCTTCCCGCCGCCGGCGCGATCAACAGCGCCGTACGCCTGTCTCCCGACCGCCTGGCCGAACTGACCCATGCCGTCTGGGTCGATATCTGCCAGGCACGCACCTAAAGCATCATCCGACCGGATGGATTCATCTGGTCGGATAAAGATGCTCGATAAAACAATAATCTAGAGCCATATCAGTGGACCAGTGTGAACGGATATCGCTCAAGAACATTTCCACCGAAGGCCGGTTCGGTGGAAATGCTCCGATCCGCTCTAGCGGATCGTCACCGACGGCGGCGGTGGAAGCGCCACCGTCGGTGCGGGCCGAAGCTGCACTGCCGGCGCTGGCGGCGCGGCCCCGACTGGCGGAGCCGTCTTGACCACCGCCACGGGAATGGCGGTATAGCGCGGCTTCGACGGCGGCTTGGGATGCCGCGACAGGGTCAGGAACAGTACGCCATAGGCCACAGCCAGCACGACCAGCACCCCAAGCTTGAGCTTTTTCGGGTTCGGCAGCCTGGGCAGAATGGATGAGGGAGCGGAGCGCAGGCGCATGGCGGGGATGATATTCCTGAACTGACGGGTGCGTCGGCGCGCAACTGGTGAAGAGAGATCATACACCAGACAGACGTACTCTGCACGGGCAGCGGAAAGCCCGGAAGACCGTCTCCATGGCGCGCAACCGCCTGTCCAGAGTAACCCTGACGAGAACGCCGGACATCACGATGCGATTTGCGGCGATCGGAGGATCCTCCCCGCAGGCATTTTCCGGGTAAAAAATCGAATGAGGAAAGGATATTGTAAACCCTCACCCGAGATAAGCGTCTCTGACCTCACACGGCATGACCAGCATGCCGGGCGACAGAGAGGCCTGTCATCGATACCTTACCGCGACGGTATCCGACAGACCCGAAGGCGCTCAACCGTCCGAACCATCCTATCGTCTCGCCATATTCCGGGAGCCACGCCGACGTGCCGCGCCGCCTTATCCATTTCATTCACGCATGCCCCGCCCTGCTGCTCCTGATCAGCCACCCAGGCTGGGCCGCCGAACAGCCGCAGACAGCCGACCTGTTGCTCGAAGCGCCCTATCGCCGGGCCTATGTCGTCATGCAGCGCCTTCCGGACTGGGTCAGTCGCGGGCAGGCGACCTCGACGCCCGTAGCACGGCTCGTGACCAGCGGCCGCAGCTACCTGCTGGGGCATCTGTGCAAGCCCCACGATTGCGATAACAACCAGCTCGATATCGTTTTCGCCGCAGACGGCCACGCCGCCTGGGGATTGCTGCATACCCGGCCGAACGAACGGCAGCCTTTCCTGCAAAGCTGGCTCGGCAATCCCGATCAGGAAATGCAGGCCCTGCTGCTACAGAACCATGCCGCCCTCAACCCGCCCACACCCTGAACGCATCGATCGGCGCAGAGAGACGCTGCGCCGGGCACCCTTTCGTCCTCCGGCACTTCCTGCCATAGTCCCGCCGATTCCGCGCCGCCGCTGCCCGACCCGGCCCGGCGTTCCCCGGGGAAAGCACGGGATCGCCGTCGAGAAGCGCGCGTCGCGTCCCCGGGGCCTCGCACCAGTGGAATACCCAGTGTGACGATTACCCATCCTGGCCGGCTTGCAGTCCTGTTCCTGTCCGGCACCCTCGCCGTCTCCCCCGCCTTCGCGCAGACCGACGACGATGAGGCAGCCGCTCCTCCCCCTGCGGTGCAGTTGCAGAAGATCGTGGCAGTGCTGCAGAGTGATCCAAATTCCACGAGCCAGTCATGCGTCGATGCCCTGACCGAACTGCACAAGACGCAGGACACGCTGGAAGCCGAACAGAAGCGGACCAATGACCCCGATATGGCAGTCGCTCGGGACGTACTGGAAACCGATTTCGAAACCGCGGTCGAATCCTGCGCTGCCGACGCCACTGCCTTATGTGACAAGCACGGCAGCGATCCCAAGGTAGCCCGGGCCTGCACGACCCTAGACCAGCCCGGCCCTGCCCCGAAATAAGCGGCAGGGGCAGAGAATACCGGCGCGCCCTGCCAAATCGTTCAGCCGCGCCGTTCACCGCCGCGTAGGGCGTCGAGCCGCTCCAGACCGTCCGCGCTACCCAGCACGGCAGCCTTTTCGGTCCGGCGCAGCCGCTTGACCGCACTGTCCGGATCGGGGCTTTCCGACAGTTTCAGTAACCCGACCAGCAGGTCGGGATTGATTGGGTCCCCCGGCCGGCGTGGCGGCGGCAGCATCGCGCGGTGCGCGGCCATCAGTCCGGGATCAGCCAGCAGAAGATGGATTGCCTCGCCACCCTCGGCCTCCGGCCGCGCGGCGTTGGCGGCAGCGGCACGGCGCAGGATATCCGGCGGCGACGTTTCCTCGGGAATCAGCAGCAGCCCGGCCCGCAGCAGGGCCTGGCCGGCATCACGGCTGCTGGTTGTCGCTGCCAGCGGAATGGCGAAAACCAACCCCAGCAGCACCGGCGTCATCCACAGAAACAGCGGGATCGACACACTCCACGCACAGGCGCCCAGGACCAGGCCAAACAGCATGTAAATCCAGTAGGCCCGCACCGTATCCATGAACGGCACCCCGCCATCGTCGCGGCGCTGCGCGTTCCAGCCCGAATCACGTCCCAGCAGGATCGACAGCACGCCCGAGGTCTGGATCAGCATCGCTACCGGCGCGACCAGCCCGCCGATCAGCGTTTCAACCAGTACAGACAACGCCGCCCGCACCGCTCCGCCGCAGCCCCGACGAGTGGCCGGATCGAACAGCAGCGCGACATAGGCCAGCAGCTTGGGTGCCAGCAGGATCCCCATGGTGCCGATGAACACATATTTCGCCTGTTCCGGATCAACGTGCGGCCAGTTCGGATAAAGGGATTTGGTATCGCCGAAATATTCCGGCTTCTCGAAGCGCGACTGCAACGAGATCAAAATGCCCGCGAGCAGGAACAGCAGCCACAGCGGCGACGTAACATAGGAGCCGATGCCCATGAGCATGTGCATCCGGCTGACCCAATTCAGGCCCCGTGTCCCCACCACCTTGGCATGTTGCAGGTTGCCCTGGCACCAGCGGCGATCGCGGATCGCGATATCGGTCAGCGACGGCGGGCTTTCTTCGTACGATCCGGGCAGGCCCGGCACCATGTGAATGGCCCAGCCGCCCCGGCGCATCAGCGCGGCCTCGACGAAATCATGGCTGAGGATATGTCCACCGAACGGCTTGCGCCCCGGCAGATGGGGCAGGCCCGCCTGCTCGGCGAAGGCACGGGTGCGGATCACCGCGTTATGCCCCCAGTAATTGCCCTCCGAACCGTGCCACCAGGCAATGCCGTGGGCGATCAGCGGACCATAGACCCGGCCCGCGAATTGCTGCATGCGCGCGAACAGCGTGGTGCCGTTGACGATTTCCGGCAGGGTCTGGATCAGGCCCACGCCCGGATTGCGCTCCATGGCAGCCACGATGCGCACCACCGTCCCACCCGCCATCAGGCTGTCGGCGTCCAGCGTGACCATCTGGGCATAGGCTCCGCCGAAACGACGTACCCATTCGGCAATGTTGCCCGCTTTGCGCTCGGTGTTCAGTGGCCGCCGGCGATAGAAGATGCGCCCGTCTCCACCCGTCGCTGCCCGCAGAGCCAGGAACGCGGCCTCTTCCTCGACCCACACATCCGGATTGGTGGTGTCGGAAAGGATAAAGAAATCAAACGAATCCAGCCGGCCAGTCGCCGCCATGCTGTCATACATGGCGCGCAGGCCGGCCATCACCCGTCCCGGACTTTCGTTATATGTCGGCATCAGCAGGGCGGTGCGGGTCGAAAGCGCCGGCAATTCCCCGTCGCATGCAATCCCCAGCCCCAGACCACCATGACGCAATAGCGAGACGAAACCGCCCACGGCGGAAGTAAAGGCCAGCGCAATCCACTGGAACAGTAGCACGAACAGGACGAGCACGATCACGCCCAGCACCGAGTACCCCACCGAGTTCAGCACCCGGTTCATCGCGTAGGCGCCATAGATCGTCAGCAGGGTGGCCGAACCGATCACCGCCAGCCGCCGCAGTGCCATCAGCGCAGGCTCGGTAACCGGCACGCGCGGCCGGCCATGCGTCAGGGGAGGTTCGGACAGCGATTGCGTCGCCATCTCCAGCGGAGCTTCGTCCGGCAGGGCCCGAAACGCGCCACCATCGCCTGTCCCCGGCCGGGATCCGTCTCCCATGCCCATCTCTGCGCGCAGCCCTAGGGTGTCCATCGGTAGGTCCATTGTTCGGAGACCGGCCCGGCATCATTGGCCAGGACGCAAGTCAGTTCGGCGATCCTGGCGTTGCCCGGTGCGAATTCGAATGTCGTGCGCCACCCCTGGATGGCCGGATCGGGTTCGACCACGACGTTGCGGATCGTCCCGGCCGAACTGCTGGGCACCAGATGGAATTTGGCATCCGGCGGCAAATTCTCGAATGGCGCGCCGCTGAAATCGATCGCAAAGAACCGCGCGGCCGGATCATCGGTCACCGCACCGACACGGGTGGCGGCAATCCGCGCCAGCTTGGTCGGCCAGGGCGTATCCCAACCCCAGTACATGCGATAGGTAAAGGCATATTCCTGCCCCGCCGCCAGCCCACCGCTGGGGCGCCAGAACGACACGATGTTGTCGTTCACCTCGTTGGGCGTCGGGATTTCCACCAGATCGACCGCACCTGGCCCCCAGTCGCCGATCGGCTCGATCCACAGCGACGGACGCTTTTCGTAATTGAGCGCCAGATCCTCGAAATCGGCGAAAGCCCGCTTGCGCTGCATCAGCCCGAAGCCGCGCATCGAATTGTCCGAGAACGCCGAGAATTGCAGGTCGCGCGGATTGCGCAGCGGCCGCCACAATTGCTGGCCGCTACCGGTCCAGATCGAAAGTGCTTCGCTGTCATGCGCGGCAGGGCGCCAGTCATCGACATGATTGCGGTCGTTGGCGTCGAAATAGAACATGCCCGTCAGCGGCGCGATGCCCGGTTCGTCGATCTTCGTGCGCGGATACACATAGGACTGCACATCGAAAACAGTCATGTCGCCCGGGCGGATGGTAAAGCTGAAAGCCCCCGCGACCGACGGGCTGTCCAGCAGCGCATGCACCACCACGGAATCGACCCCTGGCTGTGGCTTTTCCAGCCAGAAGGCGCGGAACAGCGCGAATTCTTCACCTTTCGGATTGCCCGTGCCATCGGCGAAACCACGGGCCGAGAGGCCGTAATTCTGCCCCTTGGCCACCGCGCGGAAATAAGACGCGCCCAGAAAGACGCAGAATTCCTCCATTACGCCCGGCGTGTTGATCGCATAGCGCAGACGCAGCCCGGCAAAACCCACATTGTCCGGCACCTTCAGCTTCGGGTCGCCATAGGTGAACAGATCGGGATTATAGGGCACCGGCGCCGATTTGCCGTCCACAACCTCATAGATCTCAATACGGGGACGGTAGAGAAAACCGCGTGGGAAGAATTCCACGTCGAAGGCCAGGTTCTGGCCGTGCCAGAGCGCCTGGTCCTCGCGATAGGCGATCGAGCGGTACTGATCGAAATTCATCGAATCAATCGCCGCAGGCAGGGTCTGCTCGGGCGCACGATAGGGCCGGCGCGACAATTGCTGGGCGATCCGGCGCACCGTGCCTGCCTCGAAGGCGCCGGTCGGTGAGGGCGCACCTGGTGCGTCGGCATGGGCGGCGCGGGCGCCTGCCCCCAACATCGACAGCAGGGAGACACCCGCTCCGGTCTTCACGAGATCGCGTCTTAACATCCTTGCTCCCCGAACGCCGCGCATGGCAACGCCATCCGTCCATGATCTGCCACCGGCGCCAGAGCGCCAGCGGGTTGCGTTGCAGCGCCGCTGACGTCGGCGCCTCCAAAGCCATACAGGCAATCTCTTAATTATGACAAAGGCCTGTGGCCACATTGCGGCGCGTTGTGACAATTCCCAAACATGAAATGATCAACGCAATGGCACACGGCCCTCATCGCGGTGCGAGACGCGTAGCCAGTTCGCGCAACGCCGGCAGGGCCGCCTGTGCTGCCCGCTCCTCGATCTCGCGATACAGACGCAGGATCTCGATCCCGGCCGGCGACAACTCGGCACCACCGCCCCCACCCGGTCGGGTCGCCACCACCGGCTCCGCGAAGGCGGCATTCATCGCCTCGACCAGCAGCCACGCGCGTCGATAGGACATCCCCATCGCCCGCGCAGCGCCGGAAATCGAACCGCTGGCACCGATGGCTTCCAGCAAGCGGATCTTGCCATGACCCAGCAGCGGCGCGTCATGCGCGTCGATCCGCACCGTCAGACGCGCATCCTCCATCCCACACCGTCTCCCGCTCCCGATAGCGCCAGCACTGTCCGCCTGCGCGCCGCATGCTATGCTGGAGTTGTCGCCCGCCTGTCGAGAGCGTTTTTGCCGCCCATGCCGACTGCCACATCCATACCAGGCTCCCGCCAGCCAAGCTGGCGCACCATGCATCCGACCGATCTGCCCGCCGTGCTGGATATCGCGGCGCGCGTGCATCCCGCCTATCCCGAAGGCGAAGCAGTCTTCGCCGAACGGCTCGCCCTATGCCCCGTCGGTTGCCTGGTCCTCGACCGAGGCGCGGGGCTCGAAGGCTATGTCATCAGCCATCCCTGGTGCGCCGCCGCCCCGCCGGCATTGGATTGCGCACTGGGCGCGCTGCCAGCACGGCCGGATTGCTGGTATCTGCACGATATCGCACTGTTGACCGACGCCAGGGGTCAGGGCGCCCCTGCCACCGCGCTGGCGATCCTGGCCGAACGTGCAGCATCGGCCGGCCTGTCGCGCATTGCACTCATCGCGACCGGCAGTGCCGGAGCTTACTGGCTGCGTGTCGGATTCACCCCGATCGACGAGCCGGAGGCCACCGCCATTCTCGCCAGCTACGACCCGAAAGCACGGCTGATGACCCGTGCCGTGCAACCGGGCTAACACGCCAGCAAGGCGGCGCCGTCAGGCTGCCAAACCACCGCATTCCGCCAGCGCGGCCCGCACGCCGATTGCGCGAATGGCCTCACGGGCGGCGACGATGGCATCGGTCAACGCAACGCTCCGCACGTCGCGCCAACCATCGAAGGCAGGCAGGGCCAGCGCCGCGCGCAGGTCTTCGGCATCGGCCAGTTCCAGTTGCGCGGCATCCAGCGTCGGTTCTGCGGGCGTATATTGCACGCCCGTTTCATCCACACCGCGCAACGCTTCCAGATAGGCCGCGATGCCGAAGGCGATACGCCGCAGATCGCCACCATCGGACAGCACGCGCCGCACCGTTTCGGTCCAGAAAACCTGAATCTTGGACGATCCATCGCCTCCGATCCGCAGCAACTGGTCCGCCATCGCCGGATTGGAAAAACGCCGCAATATGCTGCGCCGGTAATCCTGCGGGTCTAGGCCAGCCGGCGCATCAAGGCGCGGAATCACATCCAGTTCCAGATAGGCGTTGACGAACCGCGCCAGATCCCGGTCGCGCAATGCCTCATCCACCTGGCGATAGCCCAGCAAGATGCCAGGGAAGGCCAACAGGATATGCGACGCATTCAGCATCCGTACTTTTACGTGCTCATAGCCGGTCACGTCGGCCACGAACTGAACGCCCGCCTGCTCCAACGCCGGCCGGCCGGCGCAGAACCGGTCTTCCACCACCCATTGGGTGAAATCCTCGGCCACCAACGGCAGCGCATCGTCCAGACCGCTGGCGGCATTCAACGTGCGAGCAATCGCGTCGTCCACCGACGGCGTGATGCGATCGACCATGCCGTTGGGGAAGGTGACATGGGCCTCGATCCACGCCGCCAGATCTGGATCGCGCGCCTGGGCGAACCCCAGGAACGCCGTCCGCGCCACATCGCCATTATGGCGCAGGTTATCACAGGAAAGCACGGTGAACGGTCCGCTCCCGGCGGCGCGACGACGGGCCAGAGCTTCGACAACAAAGCCGAAAATGGTCGTCGGCAGGGCATCACCGGCCAGATCAGCCCGCACCGCAGCGTTATCCAGGCGAAACGCCCCTGTCGTCTCGTCGATGTTGTAGCCACCTTCGGTGATCGTCATGCTGACAATACGCACCGCTGGATCGGCCAACAGGTCCAGCACGACCGTCGGATCGGCCGGGGCCAGCAGATAGGCATGCAGCGCACCGATGACCCGCACTGTCCGCGCACCGTCCGGAGCGGCCTCGGTCAGGGAGTAAAGGCAGTCCTGCTCCGTGAACTGGCTGGCCTTGCGTTCGGACCGCGCCCCCGCCGTCAGCCCGACACCGGCGATCCCCCAATCCTGCTGCCCCGCCAGCGCCAGGCAACGATCGACATAGAAGGCTTCGTGAGCCCGGAAGAAATTGCCGACTCCAAAATGAACGATGCCGGTCCGGATGGTGGTCGGATCATAGCCGGGGGCGGACACACCCGCCGGAAGAGTCTTCGGGATCGTCCGGTTCAGCATGGGATCTACCCTCCGCTTTTCTTCGTCTCTGCATATGGATGCGCCGCGCCATCAGACCAGACCGCCTCCACCGCGCGTTCCAGATCTTCATGCAGCATCCCCAGAGTGAACTGCATGGGCGCGCTCCAGGAGGGACCCGGCGGGTGCAGCACTGCCAATACGGTCGCCGCGTCCTCGCGCGAAATCCGTCGGCGGCCACGCGCAGCGCGCGCGCAACGGCGCGAAAGCTGCGACAGCACGCGCGCCAGCGCCCGCCGTTCGGCATCCAGGGCCGCATCCACGCTCGGCAACTCCCCCGCCTCGGTCGCCGCACGAGCGGCGAAGACCGCACTGCCGCGCAGGCGCCGCAGCAGGCCGGGCAGAACATCCAGCAGCGGATCGGCCTTGCGGCGCAGGATGCGCATCCCCTCCACCCTGGCCTCGGCTACCGCGCCGTAGATTTCCTGCAAATGGGTGCGGCATGCCTCGTCGATCGTCTCGATCGTATCGTGATCCAGTTCGCCACGCAGCGCGCGGTCCAGCAGATCCGCGATATCGGCGATCAACCGGCCGGACGCAGTCAGCACGTCTCCTCGCGCGGCATCGTGCAGCACGAACATCGTCACCACGAGCGAGGTCACGACACCGATCAGGATCGAGGCGATCCTGTCCAGCGGTCGGAGGAACGGGTCACCGCTGATCGGAAACAGCAACACGATCATCAGCGTCACGGCGGCGAAGCGCAGGTTCGGTCGCGCCGCCGCCAGCAGCGCCAGCGGCGTCAGCGCCAGCCAGAACGCAACCCAGTCCGGCAGTATCCCCGTCTGGACCATCAGGATAGCCAGCAGCCCCGCCCCGGCCCCGACCAGCGTGCCCACGATCTGGTCCCGCCCGGTGGTCAGGGTCTGGGTAATCCGGCTTTGCGTGACGATGACCGAGGTAATCACCGACCAGACGGGTTCATGCAGATGCACCACCCGCGCCAGAAGGTCTGACAGCAGAACCGACACCAGCAGGCGCGCCGCCTGGCGGATTTCCGCACCCCTGGGTTCCAGCACCCGGCGGATCGCCGTCCAGCGCGCAGGCGGCGGCGCAACCGGACCGTCCGCAACATTCAGAGCATCACGGTCCATGATGGGCTACGAACGTTATTTCGCGTCATCCGCCAACGGCAGGGGTACCCAGCGCAGGCCGTCGGCATTCTGAACCAGGAACAGAATCGACCGCCGATGCTTGGCCCGCGCCGCATCGACCGACCGCCGCAGATCGGCAGGGGTCGCGACTTCGGCCTGCTGAACCTGGGTGATCACGTCGCCGGCCCGCAGGCCGCGATCCGCCGCCGCTCCATCCTGCGCCACACTGGTCACGACCACGCCCTTCTGCCCTTCGGCCAGGTTGAATTTCTGCCGGGCCACGTCGTCGATCGCCCCCACGGTCAGGCCCAGGCCCTGAAGCTGGACGCTGCCCTGCGCCTTGGCATCGGGCTTGGGGGCCGGCGCCTCCTTGGGGTCCTCGGGCAGCGCGCCGACCGTGACCGAGGCCGTCACTGCCTGGCCATGCCGCCAGACCCCCAGCTTCACCACCTGTCCGGGCGCCGTGTCGGCCATCAGGCGCGGCAGGGCGCGGCCGTCGATCTCCTTGCCGTTCAGGGTCTGGATCACATCACCGACCTGCAATTTCGCCGCGGCGGCCGGTCCCTTGGCTTCGACACCGGCGATCAGCGCGCCATGAGCGGCCTTCAGCCCCAGCCCGTCGGCGATGTCCTGCGTCACGTCCTGAATTCGCACGCCGATCCAACCGCGCGAGACCTTGCCGGTGCGGCGCAACTGATCGATGATTCCCCGCGCCTCGGCCGAGGGGATCGAAAACCCGATACCAATCGACCCGCCGGACGGCGAATAGATTGCGGTATTGATCCCGATCACCTGCCCCTGCATGTCAAACAGCGGACCGCCCGAATTCCCTTTGTTGATCGGCGCATCGGTCTGGATGAAATCGTCGTATGGCCCCTGCTCGATATTGCGGCCGCGCGAGGAGATGATGCCCGCCGTCACCGTACCGGACAAACCGAACGGGTTGCCGATCGCCAGCACCCAGTCCCCAACCCGCGCATGGTCGCTGTCACCAAAGACCACGGCGGGTAGCGGGTGGGAGGTCTCCACCTTCAGCACCGCAAGATCGGTCCTGTCATCGTGCCCAATCAGCTTGGCCTTGAGAACGGTATTGTCCTGGAGCGTCACCGTGATCTGGTCCGCGTGGCGGATAACATGATTGTTGGTGACCACGATCCCAGACGCATCGATGATGAAGCCCGACCCCAGGGCCTGCATCTTGCGCGGCGCAGCCTCCGGACCGTTCTGGTGGCTCATGAAATCGTGGAAAAATTTCTCGAAGGGCGACCCTTCGGGGAAATTCGGGATCTGCGGCGCATCCTCGCCGTCACCATCCGACTCCCCATCGTCATCCCCAGGCTTGACCGTCTCGGTGGTCGAGACGTTGACCACTGCCGGCAGCAACCGTGCCGCCAGATCGGCAAAACTGTCGGGGGTCCCCCGGCCCGGCCCAGGCAGGCGGATCGACGGCGCGGCATCGGCCTGCGGCGGTGCCGGCGGGGGCGGCACCATGGCAGGCTCGGCCCAGGCGGCGCTTGCCGCGGTCAGGGACAGGGAAACCGCCAGCCCGACGGCGGCGAACGGGCGAGGGAAAACCGGAACAGGCAAAGACATCGGGTACAGCGCTTCCAGCAGTCAGGTCGTCGTGACCAGACTATCCTAGAGCATGATCGCGCCCGAATCGGAAGGGCTGACCCGCGCCTCGCGCGGGACGATCAATGGTTGGGGAGAAATGCGCCCGCCGGAGCCCCCGTCAGTTCCACCAGCCAGCGCGCGACAGCCTCGCCCAGCAGCAGGTAGCCCCGGTCGCCCATATGCAGCCCGTCGGGTGACAATTCGTCACGGTCCATGCCCAGCTCGGCACACCAGGATTTCATGCGGGCATAACGGCCGAAGACCGGAATCCCCAGGTCCGAGCCGATGCGATGCACCGCCGGGACAAAAGGCGGGAAGGCCGCGCATTCCTCGAGCATACGGCAATATTGCGGGTCGATCAGCGCCAGGTCGGCCCCCGTGGCGCGGGTGGCCAGCAGATCCCGGCGTGTCAGATCCTCGTAGGTTTCCAGCTTCACGCCCTGCCAGGCATCGTTGCTGCCGGTCTGCCACATCACGAGGTCCGCGTCGTCGGCCAGCACGCCGGGCAGGCGGTCGTGCATTTCCTGCGCGCCGTTGCCGCCGATCCCGCGATTGATCACCGTCAACCCGCCCGTCACGAAGGGCGCCAGGGTGCGTTCGAAGACGGCGGCGAAGCCATGTTCCGGACTGCTGGCACCGATCCCCTCGGTGGTCGAGGACCCGAACAGGGTCACGCGCACCGGCCGGCCGCGTCGCAGCCGGTCGGTCAGGCGCGGCAGGATCGGAGAGGGCGGACCTTCGGTCGCATCATTCATCAACGGGCTCTTTCCATTACGCTCCCCGCAGGAGCCGGGTTGCCGCGTCCCTCCGCTGCCGCAGGAGGCGCCGCCTGACGCTGTTTCTGCCTGATGCGCGCCCGATCGAGAACCGTCGCGAGTTCCCACAGGATCGTGAATCCAATCACATTCACCGCGATCTGCAACATCCAGCCCGAACCGAAGGAGGTAAAGATCAGCCGCGCATACAGGTCGATCACCGTCCCCGCCGAGAAGACTTCCAGCGAATGGCGCCCGAAGAGCGCCATCACCCGCCCTATCCGTCCCTCCGCAGCACCACGCACGCCATGCGAGGACTGAACCAGATAGAAGATTGCCAGCACGTCCAGCAGCCGCAGCGGGGCGAGTACGCTCTTGTCCGGCGCGGTGATGGCGAAGGGCCGCAGATCGGGCAGCCCCCATTGCTGCCAGGGAAAGGCCTCGAGCGCGGAGACGGCCAGATAGAGGCCACAGACCCAGCGCAGCCAACCCCGGCGCGGCAGGCTGCCGTCATGCCGCCCGGCCACCACGGCGGCGCAGGCCCCCAGCGTGAACAGGAACTGCCAGGCCAGCGGATCGAAATACCAGCCATCCGGGTCCAGCCAGTTGGGGAAATTGATCGAGGGGTCGAGGTTAATGAGCAGCCACAGGCTGGCACTCAGCGCCAGCGTTAGCCACAGACTGACCCGCATCATCAGATAGATCAGCGGGAAAACCCCGAGCAGAACCATATAAAGCGGCAGGATATTCAGATTGCTGGGCAGCGCGTCGAGAAACAGGACCCGCCATAAGGAGCTCAGCCCGTGGGCCAGTTCGGGCTCCAGGAAATCGACCGGCACCGGCCAGAATGCGCGCCAGTATCGGATGGTGGCCGTGGTCACTACCACCATGACGGCCTGGAAGACGTACAATCGCACGCAGCGCCGCCACACCCGGCCCACACCGGCCCGTAACCCGACGCGCTCGAAATTCCGGCCATAGGCCAACCAGGAAGCATAGCCCGCCAGCAGCACGAAGATCTCTGCGGCGTCGGCAAAGCCGACATTGCGCAACGTAAAGCGATTCAGCACGTTCTGCGGAATATGATCGACGAACATCATCAACAGCGCGACCCCGCGCAGCGCGTCGATCCGGTGATCACGCCGGCTGCCCGTTGGCCTTGGCGGCACCGTGGCCCCTTGTCCTGATCCGGACGAGACCTGCGGACCAGGCGCAGATGCAGTCATATCAGCCGGCTCTCCTGCCCGCCGCGAACATGCGGCATCTTCGACAAATGGCGCAGAACCGCTCGCCACTCCAGTCCCGTTGCGATTTCTTACATATGCCCCGAAGACGCGGGCACGACCATTCCGATTTGCGCGCAGACGGTTTTCGCCTATGTCCGGGCAACGACGCGACCACGCTCCGCGCGGCCGCCACGGAAGGATAGACCATGACGGAACCCACGCCGGCGCGGATCGCCGACATCCTGCGCCAGGTCCGCGACGCGGACGGATCCACGATCCTGGACCATGCGGCCCTGGACACGACGATGCTGCGCGACGGCACATTGCATGTCGCCCTGGCCACCGACCGGGCGGCGGCCGGACGCATCCAGTCCCTGCTGCCGGCGGCCGAACAGGCATTGCTGGCACTGCCCGGCGTGGTCGCCGCCAGCGTCATCCTGACCGCCCATCGCCCGGCAGCCGCTCCCGCCCCGGCGCCGGCCGGTGGCCACCGGCCGCTGAATCTCGGCACCCCCGGCGGCCGGGCCGCGCAGGGACCGATCCTGCCGGACGTGCGCACCGTGATCGCCGTCGCCTCGGGCAAGGGCGGGGTCGGCAAATCGACGACCGCCGTAAACCTGGCCGTCGGGCTGGGGATGGAGGGCCTGCGCGTCGGCCTGCTTGATGCCGACATCCATGGCCCTTCCCTGCCGCGCATGATGGGCCTGCACCAGCCGCCCCAGGTCCGCGACGGTCGCATGGCGCCGCTGGAGGCGTGGGGCATCCGCGCCATGTCCATCGGCCTGCTGGTGGACGAACGCCAGGCCATGATCTGGCGTGGCCCGATGGTGATGGGTGCGCTGGGTCAGCTTCTGGGTGACGTGGAATGGGGCGCGCTGGACGTGCTGGTGGTGGACATGCCCCCTGGTACCGGCGACGCCCAATTGACCCTGGCCCAGAAGGTCTCACTGGCCGGCGCGGTGATCGTCTCCACCCCGCAGGACATCGCGCTGCTGGATGCACGGCGCGGGATCGCGATGTTCGAGAAGATGAATGTCCCCGTATTGGGGATGGTCGAGAACATGTCCTATTTCTGCTGCCCGAACTGCGGCCACCGCACCGACCTGTTCGGCCACGGAGGTGCCAGGGCCGAAGCCGAGGCGCTGGGCGTGCCCTTCCTGGGTGAAATCCCGCTGCTGGCCGATATCCGCGCCAGCGCGGACGCCGGTGCCCCCATCGTGATCTCGACGCCCGACAGCCCCGCCGGCCTGGCCTATCGTGCCCTGGCCCATACGGTGGCGGCTACCGTCAGGCGGGTGAAATAACGAGCGGGATCGCCAGCGGCACGAACCTCAAAGCTTCCTGTCGCGCTTGACGCGGTCCCAGGCGGCGTTGATCCGGGCGATCCGCCCGGCCGCCGCTTCAACCGCCGCCTCATCGGCACCACGGGCCGTCATGGCGTCGGGGTGATGTTCTCGCACCAGGACACGCCAGGCCGCGCGCACTTCGCCGTCCGTCGCATTGCGCGCCACGCCGAGCACGGCATAGGCGTCGATCTCGCTGACATCGGGCCGCGCGCCGCCGGACTCCGCGCGGTCCCATGCGCCAGCACTCAGGCCGAAGGCCTGATGCACGCGCCGCAGGAAGCGGATTTCTGCCGGATGCAGTGTCTCGCCATGGCCCAGATCGGCGCGTGCGATGACGAACAGAACGGCCAGCGCCTCTTCCAGCATTTCAGGCTTGTCATGGAAAGCGCGGCCCAATTCGGTGGCGAAGGCTTCGAAATCGTCGACCCGCTGCCGTGCCTGGTCGAACAGGCGGCCCACGTCGCTCGCATTCTCGGCGGGAATCTGGAACCGGCGCTTGAAGGCGTCGATTTCGGCCCGGTTCACCGGCCCGTCGCATTTGGCGACCTTGGCGCACAGCACCACCATCACCAGCCCGTAAAGCTGGTCACGCTTGCCCATGACCGAGGCCAGCTTGGCCGCGACGAAGGTCGCCGCCCCATTGGGGTCGGCATTCACCCGTGGGGCCCAGCGGTCGGTCCAGCCGCCGACGGGCGTTTCCAGAATCGACCCGTTATCGGCCGCGTGGCCAAGGGCCGCGCCCACCACGGCGCCCATGGGGCCGCCGACCGCGAACCCCGCCACACCACCGAATAATTTACCCCAGATCGCCATTTTTCCCGCCCAGATGTCCGGACCGATTCCGGTCTAGCACGCGGTCGGCTCCGCCCCCAAATCAGCGCGTGCCTGCTGGGCGTGCAACGCTGCGACCCGCAGGGCGGACGCCAGTGGCCGCGCCGGATCGCGTGCGGCATCGATCGCGGCAATCAGCGCGGGCAGACCCATGGCGCGCGCGCGTGCCATGTCCTCCAACGCTGCCCAGAATTCGGGTTCCAGCGCCACGCTGGTCCGATGTCCGGACAGGATCAGACTGCGCTTGACCAGACCGCCGCTCATCGGGGCAACCGCCCGACCGCCCAGCGCGCGGTCTCGGCCACCACCGCGTTCGCGTCCTCACACAAATCCTGCGCCACCGGCATCAGGGCCGCCTGCCCCGAATTGCCGACAGCCACCAGCACATTGCGCACGAACCGGTCACGGCCGATCCGCTTGACGGGAGAGCCCGAGAACAGGGCTCGGAATCCCGCGTCGTCCAGCCGCGCCAGGTCCGCCAGGCGCGGCGTCGTCAGATCCTCGCGTGCGCGCAACTTCATATGACGCGACTCCGTGGCAAAACGATTCCACGGACAGACGGCCAGACAATCGTCGCAGCCATAGATCCGATTGCCCATTGCCTCACGGAATGGCTCCGGAATCGGTCCGGGATTCTCGATCGTCAGATAGGAGATGCAGCGTCGCGCATCCAACTGGTACGGCGCGGGAAAGGCATCGGTCGGGCAGGCATCCAGGCAGCGGCGGCACGACCCGCACCGCCCGCCGGATTCGTCGGACGCCGGCAGGTCCAGGCTGGTGTAGATCTCGCCGAGGAACAGCCAGCTTCCATGTCGGCGCGAGACCAGATTGGTATGCTTGCCCTGCCAGCCGAGCCCCGCCTGCTCGGCCAGGGGTTTTTCCATCACCGGCGCCGTATCGACGAAGACCTTGACCTCGGGCGTGACGCCCGCGCGCGCGCCCTGGGCCACCACGAACTGGGCCAGATGCTTGAGCATGCCCTTGACCACATCGTGATAATCGCGATGGCGGGCATAGATCGAGATATTCCCCCGGTCCGCCAGACGTGTCGTTGCCAGCGCGTCGCCCGCGGGGGCGTAGGACAGGCCCAGCGCGATCACGCTCCTGGCCTCGGGCCACAGGGCACGCGGATCACCGCGCTGCTCCACCCGATCGGCCAGCCAGCCCATCGCGCCATGATGGCCGGCCGCCAGAAAATCGGCCAGATGTTGCCGGGCATCGTCCCCCAGCGCAGCCGCGCAGAAGCCCACCGCGTCGAAGCCCAGCGCCAGCGCCTTGTCGCGAATGGCATCGCGCAACGCGACGGCCCGGCCGGGCGGCAGGCCGCTTTCCATCACGGAACCGGCGGAATATCGGGCGGTGGCATCTCGTCCGGGGACCAATCCGCCATCGCCCATTGCGCGCGCAGCCATGCCGCGTGCGCCTCCAGCGTGCCCTCGATGATCGCTGCCCGGATGCCGCGCATAAGCCGCTGGTAATAGGACAGATTATGCCAGGTCAGCAGCATCGGCCCCAGGATCTCGTTCGCGCGGAACAGGTGATGCAGATAGGCACGGCTATGGCGCGTGCAGGCCAGGCAGTCGCAATGCGGCGAGATCGGGCGCGAATCCACCGCGTGCCGCGCGTTGCGCAGGTTCAGCGTGCCACGCTCGGTATAAGCCCGCGCCGTGCGCCCCGCGCGGGTTGGCATGACGCAGTCGAACATGTCCACGCCGCGCTCGACGCTGCCCAGCAGGTCGTCAGGCGTGCCCACGCCCATCAGGTAGCGCGGGCTGTCCCACGGGATCAGCGGCGTGGTGGCGTCCAGGGTCGAGAACATCAGTTCCTGCCCTTCGCCCACCGCCAGGCCGCCGATGGCGTACCCCTCGAAACCGATGCCGGTCAGGGCGCGCACGCTCTCCGCCCGCAGTTCGGCTTCGGTGCCGCCCTGGATGATGCCGTACTGGGCGTAGCCGGGGCGCTGCACGAAGGCTTCGCGGCAGCGGGCGGCCCAGCGCATCGACATCCGCATGGACTGCGCGATCACTTCGGGCGCGGCCGGCAGGGCCGGGCATTCGTCGAAACACATGGTGATGGTGGCATCCAGCGCGTGCTGGATGTCGGTCGAACGCTCCGGCGTCAGCCGGTGCTTGGAGCCATCGATGTGCGAGCTGAACGTTACCCCGTCCTGGTCCAGCTTGCGCAACGGGCCTAGCGACATGACCTGGAAGCCGCCGGAATCGGTCAGGATCGGCCCCGGCCAGTCCATGAAACGATGCAGGCCCCCCAGGGCGCGCACCCGTTCAGCCCCCGGCCGCAGCATCAGGTGATAGGTGTTGCCCAGCACGATGCCGGCGCCGGTCGAGCGCACCGCATCCATCGTCATCGCCTTGACGGTGCCGACGGTGCCCACGGGCATGAAGGTCGGGGTCGGCACCACGCCATGGGCGGTGTGCAGGTGCCCTGCCCGCGCGCGGCCGGAACGGGCCTGCTCGACCCAGCGGAATGACGTGCTCATGCTCCTGTTTCTCCCGGTGTCGGCGCGCGATGCAGCAGGCATGCGTCGCCGTAGGAGTAGAAGCGGTACCCCGTGCCGATGGCATGGGCATAAGCGTCGCGCATCCTGTCATATCCGGCAAAGGCGCAGACCAGCATGAACAGGGTCGAGCGCGGCAGGTGGAAATTGGTCATCAGCAGGTCCACCGCCCGGAAACGGTAGCCGGGGCGAATGAAGATCGCGGTGTCGTCGTCGAAGGGCCGGATCGTGCCGTCGGGGTCGGCCGCACTTTCCAGCAGGCGCAGCGACGTGGTGCCGACCGCCACGATCCGGCCGCCCGCGCGGCGGGTGCGGTTGAGCCGCTCGGCCGTCTCCTCGGTGATCACGCCGCGTTCGGCATGCATGCGGTGGCCGGCGATGCTGTCGCCGCGCACCGGCAGGAAAGTGCCGGCCCCGACATGCAGGGTCAGCGTGCAGCGCTCCACCTCCGCCGCGTCCAGCGCCGCCAGAAGCTGGGGGGTGAAATGGAGGCCCGCGGTGGGTGCGGCTACGGCGCCGCGATGGGCGGCGAAGATGGTGGCGTAGTCCTGCCGGTCCTGTTCGGTGGGTCCCTGGGGGCGGTCGATGTAGGGGGGGAGTGCGAGTACGCCCGCCTTCTGAAGAAAGGCGTCGAACGCCGCCCCCTCGGTATCGAAGCGCAGGATCACCCCGCCTTCGTCGTCACGCGACACGATGGCTGCCGTGTTGGACGTACCCGGAAACGTCAGCACGTCGCCGGCGCGCAGGCGGCGGGCATTGCGGGCCAGCGCGTGCCATGTGCCGTCGGGCAGGATCCGGTCCAGCGTGATGCCGATTTTCGCCTCGCCGCGTCGGGCGTCGAGTTGGGCGGGAATGACGGCCGTGTCGTTGGCCACCAGCAGGTCGCCCGGCCGCAGCAGCGACGGCAGGTCGCGCACCACCCGGTCGTGGAACGGGCCGGTCGGCATGACATCCAGCAGGCGTGCGGCATCGCGCGGGCGCGCCGGGTGCTCGGCGACCAGCGTGTGGGGCAGGTCGAAATCGAAATCGGAGACTTGATCACTCATCGGATGCCCCGTTTACGGAATCCGGCGCCGCGTGGCCAGCATGATGCGACGGTTGGACAGCGGCGGCGGCGGCGGTCAGAATGGCGTCCCTGCAATGCAAACCGGAGCCTGACCCATGTCCTATGCCGCGCTTGACGCCGCCCGCGTCGCCCGTGCCTGCAAATCGGCGCTGACCGTTCTGGAAAGCAGCGATGAAACGTCCGAAGCCCATGTGCGCAAGACGCTGATGGTCCAGCGTATTGCCGCCCTGGCCGAAGCGGCCTCGGAATCCCCGGCCGGCGGTGCCGTCGTGACCCTGACGTCGGAAGAGTTCTGGCTGGTCAGCAAGAACTGGTAAGCGAAGGACAGACCCACATGACATTCACCCTGACCAGCCGGGCCTTCAAGGACGGTGAGCGCCTGCCGGACGCCCAGGTCTTTGACGGCATGGGCTATCGCGGCGGCAATATCTCGCCGCCGCTGGCCTGGAGCGGCGCGCCCGAGGGCACGCGCAGCTTCGCCATTACGATGTACGACCCCGATGCGCCCACCGGCTCGGGCTGGTGGCATTGGGTGGCCGTGAACATTCCGGCGACCGTCACCGCCCTGGCCGCCGGTGCCGGATCGGGCGATGCGGATTTGCCCGAAGGCGCGTTCATGACCCGCACGGATTTCGGCGGCAACGTCTATGGCGGCGCGGCCCCCCCGCCCGGCCCGGCGCACCGCTACATCTTTACCGTCCACGCGCTGGATACCGAGACGCTGAGCGTGCCCAGCGATGCCTCGGGCGCCATGGTCGGCTTCTTCCTGCACAGCCATTCCCTCGGCTCGGCCAGCCTGACGGCCCTGTTCGGCAAGGACGCCTGACCGGAACCGACCCCGGAAAAGACTTTCCCCGTATGCCCCCAGAGGGTATACGGGCCGGTGAAGCCGCGTTTTCGCGTCGGAGCACAGGAGCCCTGGATGGTCAGGACACATGCCCGGATTTCGACAGGTCTTCTGGTCTGCCTGCTGATGCAGGTGTGGCTGCTGGTCGGCTTCGTTCCTGCCCATGCGGACGCGCCCCCGGTGATGCACCATCACGGGGCCACCATGGTGACGCACCATTGCACCGACATGAACCACAGTGACAAATGCTGCCATGTCCATGCCGCGTCGGCCGATCTGTCGCCTCCGGTGACGATTCTGCCGGCGGAGCTGCAACCGGAAATGCGCAGGCAGCCCTTTGTGGCGTACAGTCTGGCCGTCCCCCCCAGCACGGACGGGATGCCGTCTTTCAGGCCACCGAAAATCCGCGCTGTCTGAACGCCTGACGGGCGTCCTGCGTCCTGCCATCTGCCGGTGGCCTGTTCTGACACTGTTTTAGCGGATCCTTAGCTATGTCCATACCGTCCCGCATGGCGGGCGGCCTGACACGTCGCCGTTTTGTCGCGCGCGTGGGGGCGGGCGGTCTTCTGGCCGCCCTCCCGCGCCCGTCGCAGGCGCAGGCCACGCCGCCCGGCGTGCCGCCGGCCGCCGCTTCGGCGACCTGGAATTTGAATGTCGGCCGCGCGCATATCGAAATCGACCGCAAAAGCCTGAACGCGCCCTGTATCGGGGGCAGCGTTCCCGGCCCCATCCTGCGCTGGCGGCAGGGCGACATTGTTACGATCAACGTGACCAACGGATTGGAGAACGCAGACACCTCCATCCACTGGCACGGCATCCGTCTGCCCGCGGCCATGGATGGCGTGCCGGGCCTGAGCTTTGCCGGCATCCGGCCCGGCGAGACCTTTACCTATCGCTTTCGCGTCCATCAGAGCGGGACATACTGGTATCACAGCCATTCCGGCATGCAGGAAGTGCAGGGGCTGTACGGCGCCGTCGTGATCGACCCGCGCGAGCCGGACCCGGAACCCTGTGACCGGGACTATGTGATCCTGCTGTCGGAATGGACCGACGTGGCGCCGTCGGACATCGTCAGCAACCTGAAGATGCAGGATGATTACTACACTTTCCGCCAGCGTACCGCCGCATCCTTTCCGGCTGACGCGCGCCGGGCGGGTGGCGCGATCGCCGCGCTGAAGGACAGGCTGGCATGGTCGCGGATGCGGATGGCCGCCACCGATATCTCGGATGTCAGCGGGATCATCTACACCTATCTGCTCAACGGCCATGCGCCCGACATGAACTGGAACGGCCTGTTCCGGCCCGGCGAGCGGATTCGCCTGCGCTTCATCAACGCCGCGTCCATGACGTTCTTCGATATCCGCATTCCCGGACTGGAGATGCTGGTGGTGCAGGCCGACGGCAACGACGTGGACCCTGTGCCCGTGGACGAGTTTCGGATCGGCGTGGCCGAGACCTATGACGTGATCGTCCGGCCGACGGAGGGCCGGGCCTACACGATCTTCGCGCAGAGCGAGGACCGCACGGGTTTTGCCCGCGGCACGCTGGCGCCGCGGGCGGGCATGGCCGGCGTGATCCCGCCGATGGACCCCCGCCCCGTGCGCACGATGATCGACATGGGCATGGGAAACATGGGCATGGGCGACATGAAACCCGGCGAGAGCATGAAGGACATGGATATGTCCGGCATGGCGGGCTCCGGTGGCATGAGCGACATGGGCAGTATGGGCGGCATGGATATGGCGCATGGAGCTATGCCCGGCATGGGCGACATGCCCATGGCCAAGCCGGCGATGGAGGTGGATGACCCCGGACCGCCGCCGCTCAATGTCGAGAACCAGAATGTCGCCATGATGCCGGTGGACCGGCTGGGCAGCCCCGGAGACGGGCTGGAGGAGAACGGCCGGCGGGTCCTGACCTACAAGCAACTGAGAGCCACCCGGCCGGGCGCCGATCCGCGCCCGCCCACGCGGGAGATCATCCTGCATCTGACCGGGAACATGGAACGCTATATCTGGGGCTTCAACGGCCGGAAATTCTCGGAATCGGGGCCGATCCGGCTGAAACTGGGCGAGCGGGTGCGCTTTACGCTGATCAACGACACGATGATGGAGCACCCGATCCATCTGCACGGATTATGGAGCGAACTGGAAAACGGCCAGGGGGATTATCGCCCTTACAAACACACGATCATTTCCCAGCCGGGGTCGCGCCTGAGCTACCTCGTGACCGCCGATGTGCCGGGCATGTGGGCCTATCACTGCCACCTCATCTACCATATGGATCTTGGCATGTTCCGCACGGTGATCGTGGCATGAAGGGCGCGCTGCTGGTGACGGCGCTTATGCCGTTTCTGCTCGCGGGGCCGGCATGGGCGCAGGGTTCGGGCACGCACTATGTCGCCGCCGATGCGCCCTCCGCGACGCCGGTCGCCTATCTGGGCGACATGCCGCCCGTCATGGACCATGAACGCTATTTCCACGGTATTCTCGACCAGTTCGAGGGACGGTATGCGGCGGGCGGCTCCGCCTTTCGCTGGGATGGCGAAGCCTGGTACGGCACGGACTACAACCGGATCTGGCTCAAATCCGAAGGGACGGTCCAGAACGGCAAGCTGGGCGATGGGGACCACGAAATTCTCTACAGCCGCGCGATCTCGACCTATTTCAATCTTCAGGGCGGTGTGCGGGCGGACCTCGATGACGGGCCGACCCGGACGTGGGGCGCATTCGGCATACAGGGGCTCGCGCTCTATCAGTTCGAGGTGCAGGCCACGGCCTATGTCAGCGACCGGGGGCGTTTCGCCAGCCGGGTGGAAGGGTCTTACGATTTCCTGCTGACCAATCGGCTGATCCTTCAGCCGCAGGCCGAGTTCAATCTGTACACCAAGGCCGATGCGGCGCGGCAGGTGGGCGCCGGGCTGTCGGATGTGGATGCCGGGCTGCGCCTTCGGTACGAAATCTGGCGGAAATTCGCGCCTTATGTGGCCGTGACCTATGCGGGGCATCTGACCCAGGGCCGCCGGATCGTCCGCGACCAGGGCGGGGAGACCGGCACGCTTCGCTTTACCTTCGGCATTCGAAGCTGGTTCTGAATATTCATGAAAGAAACAAGGATATTTCCATGCGTTCCATTCTCTCCGCCCTGATGGCCGCGCTCTTCGCCGCTACGGCCCATGCCGCGCCGATGCGGATGGTATCCGGCATGGCCATGGATTCGATGAAAAACGCGCCTGCGACGCGGGCGCCGGACCCGTTGGCCGGGATGTCGATGGAACAGCAGATGGCGCTCTGTTCCAGCCTTGAAAGCCAGGAACGGCAGGGCAAGACCCTGTCAGCGGCCATGAAGCAGCGGAGTGCCGCCTGCCATGGCATGACAATGGGGGCATCGGCGCAGGCCGCGCCGCCAGCGACCCAGGAACGCTGAGAACGCTGGGCGCGTGCTAACGCAGCATGCGCCTGACGACGCCGAGCAGTTCGTCGATGGCCTCCTCGCCGCCATCCTCTCTCACCGCCTTGCGCACGCACCCGCTGGCATGGGTGGACAGAAGCTGGATGGCGACGCCATCCAGCGCCGATTTGACGGCGGAAATCTGCATGAGGATATCCACGCAATACCGGTCGTTCTCAACCATGCTCAGCACGCCGCCGATCTGCCCCTCGATCCGGCGCAGGCGGTTGATCAGAGCCTTTTTCTGCGGCTGACGAACGCGCTTGCCCGTGTCATCCGCCTCCACCACGCACTCGGTGCAGGTGTCGGCGGCGGTCGGCTTTCGACGCTGTGTTGCCATGCCTGTGCTGCCTCCTGCCGGCGTTTGCAATCGTTCCCTTGAATATACCGGGGTGGGGTATAATATCCAGCGCGTAGTACCGGGGAGAGAAACAGTGTCCGTGACGGTCAGTTTTCCGGTTGGCGGCATGAGCTGCGCGGCCTGCGCCGCCCGTATCGAGAAAGTGCTGAACCGGCAGGATGGCGTGACGGCGACGGTGAATTTCGCCACCGAGCGCGCGCAGGTCGTTCTGGACAACCCTGCCACGCCGATCGAGCCCGTTGTCGAGGCCGTGCGCAAGGCCGGGTTCGATGTCGCGGAACGCAGTATCGACCTGTCGCTCTCCGGCATGAGTTGCGCGGCCTGCGCGGCCCGCATCGAGAAAATCCTCAACACGCTGCCCATGACGCGGGCGACCGTGAATTTCGCCACCGAACGCGCGCATATCGTGTTCGTACCCGGAATCGTGGAGCCCCAGACCTTCATCGCCCGCATCGAGAAGGCCGGGTTCGGCGCGAAGCGGCTGGATGACGGCGTGCGTGAGGACCCGCAGGCCGAACGCGCGAAGACATGGATCGCCGAGCGGAACCTCTTTATCCTGACGGCGGTCCTTTCCCTGCCCTTCTTCGTGCAGATGGCGGGGATGCTCGCCGGGCATAGGGCGATGATGCCCGGCTGGCTGCAATTGGTGTTTGCGACGCCGGTGCAGGTTTTCTGTGCGTGGCATCTGTATCGGCGGGCGTGGAATGCGCTGCGCGGGGGCTCGGCCAACATGGATGTGCTGGTGGTGCTGGGCACCGGCATCGCCTACGGGTTCAGCGCCGTGGTGGTGCTGTTCCAGCTTCATCAGCCCGTCTATTTCGAGGCCAGCGCGTCCATCCTCACGCTGATCTCGCTCGGAAAACTGATGGAGACCAGGGCGAAGAACCGGGCCAGCGCCGGGATCGCGCGCCTGCTTCAGCTTCAGCCGCCGGTTGCGCATGTCGAACGCGGCGGCGATGTGATCGACCGGCCGGTGGCCGATATCCGGGTGGGAGATATTGTCGTCATTCGTCCCGGCGAGAGCGTGCCTGTGGATGCGACGGTGATCGAGGGCGCGTCGGACATCGACGAATCCATGCTGACGGGTGAGAGCATGCCCGTGCTCAAGAAACCCGATGAGCGGGTCTTCGGCGGCACCCTGAATGCCAACGGCGTGCTGCGGGCCAGGGCGACCGGCGTGGGCGCGGATACCGCGCTGGCGCACATCGTGCGGATGGTCGAACAGGCGCAGGGGTCCAAGGCCAGCGTGCAGCGGCTGGCCGACCGGGTTGCGAACATTTTCGTCCCGACCGTGGTGGCGCTTGCGATCGTCACGTTTTTCGCCGGCTGGGGGGTGACGGGGGACGCCATATGGGCCCTGGTTTCGGCGGTTTCGGTGCTTGTGATTGCCTGCCCCTGTTCGCTCGGGCTGGCCACGCCGACCGCGATCATGGTCGGTACGGGGCTGGGCGCGCGTTCGGGCATTCTGTTCCGCAATGCGGACGCGCTGGAACAGGCGGAAAAGCTGACGACCATGATCGTGGACAAGACCGGCACGCTGACGCTGGGCCGGCCGACCGTCAGCGACCTGTACCCCGCGCCGGGAAGCCGTGAGACCGAATTGCTGGACGTGGCCTACGCGCTGGAGCGGGATTCGGAGCATCCGCTGGCGCGCGCGATCGTGGACCATGCGCAGGCCGCCCGTAGTGCCGAACGGGCTGTCGTGGATTTTCAGGCGGTTGCGGGGCTGGGGGTGACGGCCATGCTGGACGGTGCCGTTGCCCGCCTGGGTTCGCCCCGGTTTCTGGCGGAGGCCGGGCTGGCCGTGGACGAGGCCCTGGTCGGGCGGCTGGAAAGCGCGGGCAAGACCGTTATCGGCGTGGCGCTTGCCGCGCGGGTGCTTGGGTATATCGCCCTTGCGGACCGGCTGCGGCCGGACTCGGTTGCGACCGTGGCCGCCCTGAAGCAGGCCGGACTTCGGGTGGTGATGCTGACCGGGGACAATCAGCGCGCGGCGGCGATGGTGGCGAAGCAGGTCGGCGTGGACGATTATCTGGCCGGCGTGCTGCCCGGCCACAAGGCGGAGGCCGTGGAGCGATATCGCGCGCAGGGCGGTGTGGTCGGCATGGTGGGCGATGGCATCAACGATGCGCCGGCGCTGGCGGCGGCCGATGTGGGCTTCGCGATCGGTGGCGGTTCGGCCATTGCGCTGGAAACGGCGGATGTGGTGCTAATGAACAGCGAATTGACCAGCGTTCTGGATGCGATTTCACTCTCGCGCGCCACGCTGTCCAAGATCCGGCAGAATCTGTTTTTCGCTTTTATCTACAATATTCTGGGGTTGCCGCTGGCCGCGCTGGGCATGCTCAACCCGATCGTGGCCGGAGCGGCGATGGCCATGAGTTCCGTCTCGGTGGTCAGCAATTCCCTGCTGCTCAACCGCTGGAAGCCGTTGGGCAGGCCCCGCGATGATCGGCAGGGGGCGGCGTGAGAGCCGCCGCCCCCCCGGCCGGTCCATGCATCGGCCTTATGCGTCGGTCTGGGTCGGGAACCGCCCTTCGAACGCCAGGTCGGACAGCGGCCGGCGGCCCGATGGCGTTTCACGCGCGCGCAGCCCTTCGGGCAGGATGTCGGCCGGTCCCTTGCGGCCGATGACGATGGCCGCGTTCAGCGCGTAATCGTCCGGCAGTTCCAGGCCCGCTCGGGCGACTTCCTTGTCGAACCCGCTGACCGGGTGCGTCGCCCAGCCCGCGCGGGCGGCCTGAAGCTGCACCAGCATCGCCGCCGCGCCGGCATCGAAGGCATGGGTGGGGGCGGGCACGGGCTCGGCCTGCCCCGCCGCGCTGGTCACCGTGTGCGAGGCGACATAGACCAGCGCCGAGGCATGCTGCGCCCAGGAATGGTTGAACGGGATCAGCCAGGACAGGAACCGCTCCCAATCGGGTGTGTCCCGCCGGGCATAGAGAAAGCGCCAGGGCTGGGAATTATAGGCGGATGGCGCCCAGCGGCCGGCATCGAGGAGGGCCAGCAGGTCTGCTTCGGCAATCGGAGCGGCGGCAAAGGCGCGCGGGGACCAGCGGTCGAGGATCAGCGGCTCGACGGGTGTTTCGGACACGCGCCCGGAGGATTCGGGCCTGGAAGATTCAGCCATGGTGATCAACCTCTTTTACAACATGCATCACAAAGCGGATGTCGTCATCGTCATGGACGACGGAGCGGGCGCGGTCCGGCCATGAGGTCGTGACATTGCGGCCCGCTGACATATCATCACGCCCTATCGTTTGATCAGACTTTAGTCATGGTGTCATGTGGATATTATTAATACGAACATATATCGTGATTATATCGCTTCCTGTGATCCTGGCTGGGTCAAATCGCTCTGGCATTATGGTCACCGCCGCGCCATGCGGCGCCGAGGCGCAGATTGTCGGCCATCGTTTCGGCGACCAGCAGGTGCCGGCACGGGATGAAAGAGAAAAAATTCTTTCGTAATCATGATTCCTTACACGCTCATGCGCCGGCCCGCCGCCCTTGGCCGGCGGGCGCCCCATGCCGCCATCCTGGCCACCAGAAGATAGACGGCTGGCGTGGTGAACATGGTCTGGGCCTGGCTGACGACGAGACCGCCGATCAGCGCGATGCCCAGCGGCTGGCGCAGTTCCATCCCGTAACCCCCCGTCAGCACCAGCGGCAGCGCGCCGAGGGCGGCGGCGCAACTGGTCATGACGATCGGCCGCAGGCGCAGCAGGCACGCCTGCTGGATCGCCTCCTGTGCCGTCAGGCCCTGCGCGCGTTCGGCATGGATGGCGAAATCGACCAGCAGGATGGCGTTCTTGAGCGAGATCCCGGTCAGCAGCAGCATGGCGATGGCCGCCATGCCCGAGAAGGGCAGGCCGAACAGGCCCAGCGCGATGACCGCGCCGACCCCGGCCGAGGGGATGGTGGAGAGGATGGTCAGGGGATGCAGCACGTTCTCGTAGAGCATGCCCAGCGTGAGATAGACGGCGAGGATCGCGCTGCCGATCAGGATCTCGGTATCGTGGGTGTTCCGGCCGAGGTCGCCCTCGTCGCTCTGCAATTCGCCGCCGACCGCATCGGGCAGGTGCAGCGCCAGCCGCTCGGCGTCGATGATCGCCGTGACCTGCGACTGGCTGACGCCCGGCGCCAGTTCCAGCGCCAGCGACGCCGAACTGGCGTAGCCCAGATGGGTGACGGCCCCCGGGTCGAGGCTGGGCGTGATCCGGGCGACCACCGGGAGCGGCACCAGGGTTTCCGCCCCCGTGGCCACCGCCGAGCCGGTCGAGGCATTGGCGCCGCCGGCCAGGCTGTTGGCGATCCGGTTGCGGAAGGCCGTGCTGGCGGCGGCCGATGTGGCGACGCGGACGGTGTTCGAAGCCGAACGGCCCGAGGCCGAGCCGCCGGAGGGGCTGATCCAGAATTGGTGCAGGATGGCCGGGTCACGCAGGAAGCGGTCCTGGACCGTCAGCACCACGTTATACTGGCCCTGCGGCGTATAGACGACCGAAGCTGTGGTCTGGCCCAGCGCATCGGACAATGTGTGGCCGATCACCTGCGGCGTGACGCCCACGCGGGCGGCGGTGTCGCGGTCGATGGCCAGCGTGATCCCCTGCCCCGGCGGGTCGATATCGGGATCGACCGTGGTGAATTCGGAGTGGTGGCGCAGGGCCTGCGCCAGCCGACGGGCGGCGGGGCCCAGAAGCCGGTCGTCGTCGCTGCGCAGGATGTAGCTGAGGCCGCTGCTGTTCGACCCTACGCGCATCATCAGGTTGCCCGGCGCCTGCGCATGGTATTCGGCGTGAACGTCCCGCCCCATGCGGGCCGCCGCGCGGGCGGCGATGACCGGCGCGGGGTCGCGCCCGGTCGAACGGTCGCGGAGCGTGGCGAAGACCATGCCGTGGCTGCTGCCTTCGTCGGTATCGAGATAGGCGACGACATGCGCAACGCCCGGATCGGCCAGCAGGACGCGGCTGAACCGCTCCAGCCGGGCCTTGGTCTGGGCCATGGAACTGCCGGTTGCGCGCGAGCCGCCGGAGACGATCCCGATATCCTGACGCGGGAACACGATCTTGGGCATGCGGACGAACAGCGCCACACCCAGCACCAGCATCAGCGGGAGCAGCAGCGCGCCACGGCCCGGATGCGCCACGCAGAAGGCCAGTGCCCGGCGATACAGGCTACCCCGCTGCTTTTCATGTTCCAGCAGGGCGGCGGCATCCGCGTGATGGAACCCGCGCGCACCGATGCCGCGTGCCTCGGCCAGCCGCATGCAGAGCGCCGTCAGGCAGGGTGTCGCCATGCAGGACAGGACCAGCGACACGATCACCGCGATGCCGACCGTACCGGCGAATTCCCGGAACAGCCGCCCCGTGAGCCCCGAGGCCAGCCCGATCGGCAGGAATACCGCCAGCACCGACACGGTGATCGACAGCAGGGTGAACAGCACCTCGCCTGCGCCCGCGATCGCGGCATCCTCCGGCGACAGGCCGCGCGCGCGATGGCGCATGATGTTTTCGATCACCACGATGGCGTCGTCGACCACAAGGCCGGTCACCACCGTGAGGGCCATGAGCGAGAGATTGTCCAGCCCGAAGCCCGCCAGCTTCATCGGCCCGAGGCTTGCGACCAGGCAGCAGGGCACGACGATCGCGGCCGCGATGGAGGCCGTCCATGACCGCAGGAATGCCCACACCACACCCAGCGCCAGCAGGCAGGCCAGCAGCAGCGTCAGCATCGTATGATGCAGCGAAGAACGGATGACGGCCGAGCCGTCGCGCGCCACCGCGATATCGGCGCCGGGCGGCATCAGCATGCGCAGGCGCGGCAGGCGCGCCCGCACCGCATCGACGATGCCCACGAGGTTGGCGCCCGGCTGAGCCCGGACCATGAGCGTCAGCGCCGGCTTGCCGTCGAAGAACGCGGCGGCGTTTACATCCTGCATGCCGTCGGTGACGGTGGCCATTTCGGCCAGCCTGACCGGGTGGCCATTCTTGTAGGCGATGACCAGGTCGCGATAGGCCGCCGCGTGCTCCGCCTGGTCGTTCACCGCGAGCTGGTAGCGGCGCTCTCCCAGGTCGATCACCCCTTTAGGCGTGTGGGCGTTGGCGGAGGCCAGGGCCGCGCGCAGATCCTCGAACCCGATCCCGTATTTGAAGAAGGCGAGCGGGTTCATGGCCACGCGGACCGCCGGATCGGAACTGCCGACCAGCGTGACGTCCCCGACCCCCTGGACCTGTAAAAGCATCGGGCGGAGCGTGGTATTGACCAGATTATGAAGCTGGGACATCGGCTGCATGCCCGGCGTGACGGCCAGGATCAGCACCGGCGTCGCATTGGGATTGGCGCGACGATATTGCGGGTCCGACCCCGGTGTGGTCGGCAGGTCCATACGCGCGGCCCGCAGCGCCGCCTCGACATCGCGCGCGGCGCCGTTGAGGTCTCGCCCCAATGCGAAGCCCAGCGAAATCTGCGTGCGTCCGCGCGACGATGTGGAAACCATCTGCGTCACGCCGGCGATATTGCCCAGACGCCGTTCCAGCGGGGCGGCCATGGTGCGGGCCATGACCTCGGGCGAGCCGCCGGCCTGGGACGCGGTGACCGAGATGACCGGCAGATCGACATCGGGCAGGTCGGACACCGGCAGGCGCGGCAGCGCCAGCAGACCGGACAGGACCGCCGACACCAGCAGCAGCAGGGTCGCCACCGGGTGACGGACGAACCAGACAATGACTTTCAACGCCCGACACCTATCCCGCCCAGGCGGCCGCTCTTTCCATGACGCGCGGCAGGGGGGATTTTCCTCCGGCCAGACCGAGCGGTTCCGAAAGATTCAGAGTCTGTTTGCACCATGTCGATGTGTGGCCCCGATGCCCGCGCGCACCGCAGCATGGACAATGCGCGCCGGATCGCCGGAGGGCGATTGTCCGGGCAGCCTGCCAGACAGCCTATGAGAGTCCGACCGGCACCACCGTAACCGATGCCCCCTGCACCGCCAGCCCGCGCTCGGCGGCGATGCGGTGCAGCAGGCTTGCGATTTCCGTCACGTCGCATGGAATTTTCCGGCCGGTTCCGGCCTCGACAAAGGTGATCAGGGGGGCAACCCTGCGCTCGGAGGGCACCCGGTAGCGCCAGACCCGGTCCGGCCCGACCTCGCGCCGCAGCACGTCATGCTCCACCAGCAGGTTCAGGTTGCGCTGGATCGAGCCCTGGGTCGGGGCGTGCCCCGTCATCATCGCCGCGATGGTCTTCCAGATCCCGACCGCGGTGGCGCCTGGACCGGCTTCGAGCACGCCATGCAGCAGCACGCGACGCAGGTCGGTCATCTTCAGCCCGGCTTCGCGGCAGCATTGCTCCAGCCGGCGGACCTGTTCGCGGCCGGCACCCATGCCGGGGCGGATCTGATGGATATCGGGGGGAGAGCGACGATGTTCGGGGAAGGCAAGCATGCGGGCGATCCTCTCACGATCTGCGGGAACATCAGTTCGGGGAAACATCAGTTCGGGTGGATGTAGAATTCGACGGGCACGGTCAGCGTGATCGGGTCGCCCTTCACCTCGTCGGGCGGGACCGGCAGCGGTTCGGCACGCCGCACCAGCGCCAGGGTTTCCTGATCCAGCAGGCTGTGCCCGGAGCTGGTTTCGATCGTGGCCGACAGCACATGGCCCTTGCGGTCCATCGCGAAATGCAAATAAGCCGTGCCTTCCTGCCGGTCGGCCTGGGCTTCCGCCGGGTAGCGCTTGAATTTTTCCAACTGCGCCAGCAGCGCCCCCTGCCATGTGACCGGATCGTGCGCGGCATGCGAGGACGAGGCGCCCGGCGCGGGGGCCGCCTGATCCGGCGCCGGCGGGGCCTCCGACGAGGGAGGGGCCGTGGTGGCCTCGGCCGGCGGGGTCTTGTCCGGGATCGGCTTCTTCTGCAACAGCGTCGGCTTGGTCTTCTTTTTGATGATCTTGCGCTTTTCCTCCTTCGGCACCACGAGCGGCGGGTTGGGCGCGGGCGATGGCGGGGCGGTGATCCTGGGCGGTGGCTCGGGTTGCGGATCGGGCACCGAGACGGTCTGCTGCGGGCCGACCGGGGCGTCGGTCGGCGGCGTGGGGGTGGAAACCGGTTCGGGCGCAAGGTCGATGGCGATCGCGGCGGGGGGTGGCTCGGGCACCGGCATCCCCGGGGGTGG
>NZ_JBDNXE010000034.1:0-35560 GCF_047721585.1 Gluconacetobacter sp. | reverse complement strand
CCCGCGACCTCCGGCGTGACAGGCCGGCGCTCTAACCAACTGAGCTACACCCGCATCGGCTTGGGGTTTGTGCCCCACATCCGTGTGTGGAGGGCGAATTAACAAAGCCCGGCGATTCTGGCAACAGGCTACACGGAAAAAAATGACGGTCGGCGAAAAACCTGCCCGGCGCGGTGGGGCGCCGGGCGGGGAAATTCAGTTCGCGCCGGCTTCGCCCAGGGCCTTGGCGCCATCGAGCGTGACGGCGACTCCGTGGACCGTGGCGGCGACCCGGACGGCCGTCTGGACCTGTTCGGCGGACAGGCCGCCCTCGCGCACCACCCGCTCGTGGCTTTCGACGCACATGCCGCAGCCATTGATGGCCGAGACGGCGAGCGACCACAGTTCGAAATCCAGCTTTTCGATGCCGGGGCGGCCGATGACGTTCATCCGCAGGCGCGCGGGCATCTTGGCGTAGTCGCCTTCGACCATATGCACGAAGCGGTAATAGATGTTGTTCATGCCCATGATCGCGGCAGCGGCCTTGGCGGCTTCGAGGGCTTCGGGCGAGAGGACCGATTTGTATTCGGCCACGATGGCGCGCGTGACGTCCTCGTTGCGCGCGGCGAGGGCGGAGGCCACGAAGGTTCCGGCCAGTTGCTGCGGCGTCAGGGTGATGTCGTTGGCCAGGGAGCTGAGATTGAGCTTCAGATCCTTCGCGTAATCGGGAAGGCGTTCCTTGAGCGATTCGATCGACATGGCGGCGTGACCTGCTGGGCGGAGGCGCCCGGCCGGCCATGCGGACGGTCGCGGGGAGGCTCCGGCGAATGAATAAAGGAAGACGGGCGTTTTCCGTCGTCGTTTATCGGGGCGTCACCGTGTGGTGATCCGGCACCCGTGGCGGGCGGAGCCCGCGTCCGCCTGTCCGGCCCCGGACAGGCGGCGTGGTCCGGCCTGATGGCCGGACCGTCCTGATCGGGAAGGGATCAGGGCTTCAGGAAGGCTTCGCCCTGCTTCCAGTTGCACGGGCACAGCTCGTCGCTCTGCAGCGCGTCCAGGATACGTAGGACTTCCTGCGGGTTGCGGCCGACCGAGAGGTCGTTGACGCTGACGTGGCGGATGATGCCTTCCGGGTCGACCAGGAAGGTCGCGCGGTTGGCGACGCCGGCCGTCGGCGACAGGACGCCCAGGGCGGTCGACAGCTCGCGCTTGATGTCGGCCAGCATCGGGATCTGAAGGCCCTTGAGGTCTTCGTGATGCAGGCGCCAGTTCAGATGCACGAACTCGCTGTCGATCGAGACGCCGTAGACCACGGTGTCACGGTCCTTGAATTCGCCGGCCAGCTTGCCGAACGCGACGATTTCGGTCGGGCAGACGAACGTGAAATCCTTCGGCCAGAAGAAGACCAGCTTCCACTTGCCCGCATCGCTCTTGTCCGAAATCTGGACGAAATCGCCCTTCAGCCCTTCCGGGCCGCCGGGGACGGCTGCCAGATCGAATTCCGGAAATTTATCGCCGACTGTCAGCATCGGTTCTGCTCCCTTGCATTAGGTGGTCGTGACCGTGGCCACAGAAGGCGGTCACGGCATGGGTTGTATCTATGGCTCCGAAGGCGATATCATGCCAATGAATAATTTATATCCGGATGATCGAGTGAGTCGATGACGCCCCTGCCTTCGGCCCAGCAACTGCGCTATCTGATCACGTTGGCGGAGATGCGCCATTTCGGCCGTGCGGCGCAGGCCTGCGCGGTGACGCAATCCACGCTTTCGGCCGGTATCCTGGCGCTGGAACGGCAGTTGGATATTCAGCTTCTGGACCGCAATGTGGGCAAGCGTGTGGTCTTTACCCCCATCGGCGACGAGGTGGCGGCGCGGGCGCGATTCGCGCTGGAAGCGCTACAGGCCGTGCAGGATGTGGCCGATGCCTCGCGCGCGCCAATGACCGGGCTGCTGCGGCTGGGGGTGATTCCGACCATCGGGCCTTTTGTGCTGCCGGGGCTGGTGGCGCGGCTGCGCCGGCATTTTCCGCAGATTCGCCTGTCGGTGAACGAGGACCTGACCGGCAATGTGCTGGACAAGCTGGCCCTGGGCCGGCTGGACCTGGTGCTGCTGGCCATGCCCTGCCCATGCGAGGGGGCCGAAATGCTGCCTTTGTGGCGGGATGAATTCATGCTGGTGCTGCCGGCAAACCATCCGCTGACGGCGCTGGAGGCGATTCCGGTGGAGCGTATCGCCGGCGAGCGGATGGTCCTTCTGGAAGACGGCCATTGCCTGCGCGACCAGACCCTGGCGCTGTGCCGGCAGGACCGGGGATGGACCAGCACCGAGGGCGAGGAGGAGTTCGTCGTGACCTCGCTCTATACGCTGGTCGAGATGGTGGCGGATGGGCTGGGGATTGCGCTGTTGCCGCAACTGGCGGTGGAGTCGGGCATTCTGCGCGACCATCCGGTGGTGGTGCGGCCGGTGACGGGGTGCCAGGCGTGGCGCACCATCGGGCTGGGCTGGCGTGCGCGCTCGCCGCGCGCGGGGGATTTCCGCCTGCTGGCCCCGCATGTTCGGCCACCGGGGCTCGCTGCCTCGGTCGAGGGGTGAAAATACCGCCCGAAAGGGCCGAAAACGGGGGTGGATGGTTGACTCGGGGGCGCTCGACCGGTATTCGGCCCGTCTTCGCGGTTTACCGCCGCCAGTGAGGGTCGGGTCATGAAGATCAGAAACAGCCTGAAGTCGGCCAAGGTTCGTGACAAGGACTGCCGTGTGGTCCGTCGTCATGGCAAGGTCTATGTCATCAACAAGAAGAACCCCCGCATGAAGGCCCGTCAGGGCTGAATGTTGCGGGCGGCCTTGGCCGTTCCGTTCTTTTTGGATGACGCGAAAACCCGCGCCTGCCCCCGGATTCCGGGCGGTGGGCGTGGGTTTTCGCGCGTACGCGTGCTGGCGGCAGCGTGGTTGTGGCTGGGTTGCGTTGTGCCTGCGTGGGCTGATGTGCCTGGTGGGCGTGCCGCTCCGGCACCGGCTGCTTCCGCTGGGGCGGGGCAAGCGACCCATCCCGACCCGTCTGCGACTCCGGACCTGTCTGTTCTGACGGCTCAACTGGCGCGAGCGTCCTCCCGGGCGGCTGCGGCGGATCTGGAAGTTCGGCTGGAGCAGGCGCGGCGACATGCGCTTTCTCCCACCACACGCCTGTTGCAACGCGGTGCCGTGGCGCATCTGGCCGAGGGCAAGGCGTTGAGTGCGGTCGAGGATCTGGACGATGCGCTGGTGTTGCAGCCGGATGTAGCGATCCTGTGGCGTGACCGGGCGCAGGCACGGCTGGCGGCGCGCGACCTGACCGGGGCGATTGCCGACCTGGGTGTTGCGCTCCAGCATGATGGGCAGGATGCGGTGGCGTGGCGGTTGCTGTCGGCGATCGAGGAACAGCGTGGCGACTGGCAGGCGGCCGAGCGGGCCTGGCAGCGGGTGATGGCGCTGGACCCGATGGTGGAGGGTGGCCGCACCAAGGGCGAGCAATTGCACCTGAAGGCATTTGGTCGCCCGACCTGATGGGCGGTGCCGCGGATGTAGTCTCGGATTATGTGTCTGGGGCGTGGGTGTGAGATGCCCGCATTGTATGACGTAACTGTCGCGATTCCTGACATTTTATGGCATACGGGCTTCATGAGTGATCAGGCCGTACGTGGAACGACGACGGGTGGGCGCCGGGCGGTCGGACCGGTGCCGGATCGTGCGCTGTTGCGGGCGACCGCGCTGGCGCATCTGGCCCGTTTCGGTACGACCCGCGCCGGCTTGACGCAGGTGCTGGAGCGCCGCGTGCAGCGCTGGGCGCGGCGGGCCGTCGAGGGCGGCGAACTGTCGGAGGAGGTGGAAAGCCGGATGGCGCCGCTTGGTGCGGTGATCGCGCAGGTGGTGGCCGACATGGTGGAACTGGGCGCGGTGGATGATGCGGCCTTTGCCGGGTCGCGCGCCCGGTCGCTGACACGCTCCGGCCGGTCGCGCCGGGCGGTGCAGGCGCATCTGGCCGCGCGCGGGGTCGAGGCGGAAACGGTTGGGGCCGTGCTGGATGACGCGCTGGGCGCGCGCGGGCAGGATGGACAGGACGTGGAACTGGCGGCGGCGCTGATCTTTGCGCGTCGGCGCCGTGCCGGGCCGTTTGCCCCCGCGCGGGAGGGGGATGAGGACGTGGTTTCGGGCGACGAGGCGGCGGTGCGTCGCCGCAAGGTGCTGGATGCCATGGCGCGGGCCGGGTTTGGTCGCGCGACGGCGGAGGCGGCGCTGGATATGGACCCCGAGGAAGCCGAGGACCGGATTATCCGGATGAAATCGGCGTGACGGGCCGCGCCAGGCGCGTGCGTTGGCTGATGCTGTGCGGCCTGTTGCCGCTGGCGGCCTGCGGCGGTGGAAGCGGCCGTGGCTGGAACGGGCCGGTGCAGTGCGCGCCCTATGCGCGTTCGGTGACCGGGTTGCGGTTGAGCGGTGCCGCCGCCGGCTGGTGGCGGCAGTCGGAAGGGGCGTATGCGCATACGCAGGTGCCTGCGCCGGGCGAGGTGCTGGTGTTCCGCTCTACCCGCCGGCTGCCGGACGGGCATGTGTCGGTCGTGCGGCAGGTGCGTGGGTCGCGGGCGATCCTGGTCGATCAGGCGAACTGGGTGCCGGGGCGCATCGATCGGGGCATTCCGGTGGTCGATGTCTCGCGGGCCAATGACTGGTCTGCGGTGCGGGTCTGGTGGCAGCCGGTTCACAGCATGGGTAAAAGCGTCTATCCCACATATGGGTTCATCTCGCGCGACCTGCCGGATCGTCCGTCGCCGGACGCTTGAGCGGGTGCGGGACGGGGCGCTTGCATGGCGGGCTTCCCGGTTCCATGTCTTATCGGGATTCATGTGATGTCGGGATTGTCCGGGCGGATCGGGGTCGGTCCGGAAGCCGACGGCGCCACGGCGCGGAAACGAGGGTGTGTGTTATGGGTAGCTTGAGCATCTGGCACTGGCTGATCGTTCTGGCCGTCGTGCTGGTTCTGTTTGGCGGCGGCGGCAAGATCAGCACGCTGATGGGCGATGTCGCGCGCGGCGTGAAATCGTTCAAGAAGAACATGGCCGACGACGAGAACATGGAAAACAGCAATCCGGGGCCGGGCGGGCATATCGCGCCGCCGGGGCCGGCGGCCGGGGCGCAGCGCGATGCCAGCTTCTCGGCATCCGGTCGCCCCTCTGGTTCCTCGACCCCCTGAGGCTGGGGCCAGGGCGCACGATTCAGGATCATTTTCCGATATGGACCAGATGACGACGACGGATCTGTGGGCCGGCGCGGTGCGGGATGTCATCGCCGCCGGCCGGCGGATGGACCGGTTTGGCTGGGTGCCGGCCACGGCGGGCAATATCAGCCGCCGCCTGCCGGACGGGCGGATCGCGATCACGCGGTCGGGCGGGCACAAGGGCTGCCTGACGCAGGAGGGCGTGATCGAGGTCGGGATGGACGGCAAGGCCGTGCATCCGGGCGACCGGCCCAGTGCCGAGACCCTGCTGCATTGCCAGCTTTACGCGCATGACCCGGCCATCGGGGCGGTGCTGCATGGTCATTCCGTCGCTTCGACCGTGCTGTCGATGGCGACGGTCGATGGTGCCCTGACCCTGGCGGACTATGAGGTCCAGAAGGTGTTCGAGGGGCAGACCACCCATGACGCCAGCGTGCGTGTGCCGGTGTTCGACAATGACCAGGACATTGCCCGGCTGTGCACCGTCGTGGCGCCCAAACTGGGGCGGATGCCGGCGGGATACATCATTCGCGGCCATGGCGTTTATGTGTGGGGCGCCACCATGGACGTGGCTCTGGCCCGGCTGGAGGGGCTGGAGTTTCTGCTGGCCTGCGAACTGGAAAAGAGGAAGCTGCGCCGATGAGCCGCCTGACCGTCTATCGCGATGACGATCCGGGCCGCGTCGTGTCGCGGACCGACAGCGCGCCGGAGATCGCCCAGACCCTGGGGGACATCGGTGTGCGGTTCGAACGCTGGGACAGTCCGGTGGTGCCGCCGCCCGATGCCTCGCCCGAAGCCGTGCTGGACGCCTATCGCCCCTATCTGGACGAACTGATGGGGAAGACCGGGGCGGGATCGGCCGATGTGGTGCGGATTACCACCCAGACCCCGAACCTGCCCGAACTGCGCGCGAAATTCCTCTCGGAACATATCCATAGCGAGGATGAGGTCCGGTTCTTCGTTCATGGCTGGGGTAATTTCGTGCTGCATGTCGGCGGCAGCGTCTATGACGTGCATTGCGTGGCGGGCGACCTGATTTCGGTGCCGGCGGGCATTCCGCACTGGTTCGATGCCGGGATGGAGCCCGATGTGGTGGCGTTGCGGGTCTTTACCGACAAGACCGGCTGGATCGCCCAATATACGGGCGACGATATCGCCCGGCGCTTTCCAGCAGCCTGAGGAGCGGATGACGGTGGCCGAAGCGGCGACGCACGCGGACGGGGGGATCGACTCCGTTCTGCTGGATATCGAAGGCACGACGATTCCGGTCGCCTTCGTGCATCAGGTTCTCTTCCCCTATGCCCGCAAGGCGTTGCCCGAATTGCTGGCGACGCGCGGCGACGAGCCGGCCGTGCGGGACGCCGTGGCCGACATCGCCCGGCTGGCGCCCGGCGTGGCGCCGCTGGCGCAGTTGAATGACTGGATGGACCGGGACGAGAAGATCGGGCCGCTGAAGGCGTTGCAGGGGCTGGCATGGGCGGAAGGCTACCGCACCGGTGCCTTGCAGGCGGCGCTGTATCCCGACGTGCTGCCGGCCTTGCGGCGCTGGCATGAAGGCGGGCTGCGGCTGGCGGTCTATTCTTCGGGCTCGGAGGCGGCGCAGCGCCTGATCTATGGCCATACGACCGAGGGCGACGTGCGCGGCCTCTTCGACGGGTTCTATGACCTGCGGATCGGCGGCAAGCGCGAGGCGGACAGTTATCGCGCCATTCTGGCCGAGGCCGGATGGGAGGCGGGGCGCACGTTGTTTCTCTCCGATATCGTGGCCGAACTGGATGCCGCGGCGGCGGCGGGGCTGCGGACCTGCCAGCTTGCCCGGCCGGAGGATGGCACCCGCCCCGGCGAGGGGCATCCGGTGGCCGCCACGCTGGATGAGGTGGCGCGCCTGTTTGCTTTGCCTGGCACGCCATGAGGGCGCATCTGCATACCGGCTGGCGGCATATCCCCGACGCGGCGCGGGGCATGGCGGCGGCGCTGGGCAATTTCGACGGGGTGCATCTGGGCCATGCCCATCTGCTGCACACGCTGCATACCGCGCGGCCCGATCTGGGGCTGGCGGTGGTGACGTTCGAGCCTCATCCGCGGGAAGTGTTCCGCCCGCAGGACCCGCCTTTCCGCCTGACCCTGGCCGAGGAGCGGCTGGCCGCCCTTTCGGCGCTGGGTGTGAGGCACGTTTTCCAGATTCCCTTCGATGCCGCCTTCAGCGCCATGACCGCCGAGCAGTTCGTGACGGACGTGCTGCATGAGGGACTCGGCCTGCGGCACCTGGCCTGCGGCACCGATTTTGCCTTCGGCCATCGTCGGGGCGGTAATGTCGCGTTCCTGGCCGAGCGGGCCGAGGAACTGGGGATCGGGATGACCATTGTGCCGGCGCTGGCCGACGCGGGGGGGCCTTATTCCTCGACGCGCATCCGCAGGCTGTTGCAGGACGGGTATCCCGAGCGCGCGGCCGAGGAACTGGGACGGCCCTGGGCGATCCGGGGCGTGGTGCAGCATGGCGACAAGCGCGGCCGCCTGCTGGGCTTTCCGACAGCCAATGTGCCGCTGGGCCGGCATCTGGAGCCCGCGCGGGGTGTGTATGCCGTGACGGTGCGGCTGCCCGATGGGCAAGCCTGGCCGGGGGTGGCCAATATCGGCCGGCGCCCGACCATCGATGACGGGCAGAAAAGCCGGCTGGAAGTCCATCTGCTGGATTTCGAGGGGGATCTGTACGGCCAGACGCTGTCTGTCGCGCTGCATACGCTGTTGCGCGACGAACGGCGCTTCGATGGGCTCGATGCGCTGAAGGCGCAGATCGCCGAGGACGCGGCGACCGCCCGGACATATCTGGACCGGCTGACGCGGACGGGCCTGTGATACGGCCTGCCAAGCTTGACCATCTGGCGTGCGGCTCCGCATAAGGTTGGGTCCGCGAGGGGAATAATCTTTCCGTCGCATCGTTGTTCATTGTCGCCAGTAGCCAGAAATTCAGGGTCATGACCGAGTCGAAGTCACAGGATCTCTATCGGGATACGGTATTCCTGCCGAAAACCAGCTTCCCCATGCGGGGCAGCCTGCCGACGCGGGAGCCGGAGATTCTGGCGCACTGGGCGGCCAGCGGGCTGGACGGGCAGTTGCGCGCGCAGGCGGAGGGGCGGCCGTCCTTCATGCTGCATGACGGGCCGCCTTATGCGAACGGTAACCTGCATATCGGCCACGCGCTGAACAAGATCCTGAAGGATGTGGTCAATCGCGCCCATCGGATGGCCGGTTTCGCGGTGCTTTACCGCCCCGGCTGGGACTGCCACGGCCTGCCGATCGAATGGAAGATCGAAGAGGAATATCGCAAGTCCGGGCGCGACAAGGATTCGGTGCCGGTCCTTCAGTTCCGCGCCGAATGCCGGGCCTATGCCGCGAAATGGGTCGAGATCCAGGCCGCCGAGTTCCGCCGCCTGGGTGTGCAGGCCGAGTGGGACGAGCGCTATGCCACGATGGATTTCTCCTCCGAAGCCACGATCGCAGAGGAAATCGGCCGCTTTCTGCTGAACGGGCTGCTCTATCGCGGGCTGCGCCCGGTGATGTGGAGCCCGGTGGAGAAGACGGCGCTGGCCGAGGCCGAAATCGAATATCGCGACCATGAATCGACCACGATCCATGTCGCGTTTCCGTTCATCCACGACCCGACGCCGACCGGGGTGCTCCAGGATGTTTCGGCCGTGATCTGGACGACCACGCCCTGGACCATCCCCGGCAACCGCGCCATCGCCTTCGGGCCGGAGATCACCTACGCGGTGCTGCGCGTCGACGGGGTGACCGACAATGCGTTGCTGGAGCCGGGCGCCCGCCTGCTGGTGGCCGAGGCGCTGATCGCGCCGTTCTGCGCCGCCGCCGGGATCACCGAGCATTACGTGCTCTACACCATGCCTGGCGAGGCGCTGACGGGGGCGATCTGTGCCCATCCGCTGCGCGGGCAGGGCTACGATTTCGACGTGCCGCTGCTGGGCGGCGATTTCGTGACCACCGATGCGGGCACCGGGCTGGTCCATATGGCGCCGGCCCATGGCGAGGACGATTTCGCGCTGACGGTGGCGAACGGGATCGAGGTGCCGGAACTGGTGCTGGATGACGGGCGCTATGCCGACTGGGTGCCGCTGTTCGCGGGCGGGCATGTCTTCAAGGCGGCCGAGCCGGTCTGTGTGGCGCTGACGGAGGCGATGCAGAAGGCCAACGATGCCGGCGAGGCGCCGGCCGGGCTGGTGGCGCGTGCGACGCTGGTGCATTCCTATCCGCATTCCTGGCGGTCGCGCGCGCCGGTGATCTATCGCGCCACGCCGCAATGGTTCATCCGCATGGATGGCGAGGGCCAGTTGCGCGCCCGTGCCCTGCGTGCGCTGGAAGACGTGACGTTCGTGCCCGCCCAGGCGCGCAACCGCCTGACCTCGATGGTTGCCGGGCGCCCGGACTGGTGCATCAGCCGCCAGCGGGCGTGGGGGGTGCCGATCGCGGTGTTCGTCGAGAAGCGGAGCGGCGAGGTGTTGCGCGATCCGGTGGTGATGCAGCGCATCGTGGACGCCTTCCGCACCGAGGGCGCGGATGTGTGGTACAGCGCGCCCGCCAGCCGGTTCCTGGGCAACGACCGCAACCCCGACGAGTACGAGCAGGTGTTCGACATCGTCGATGTGTGGTTCGAGAGCGGATCGACCCATGCCTTCGTGCTGGGGCGTGACGGCATGCCGTTCCCGGCCGATCTGTATCTGGAAGGGTCCGACCAGCATCGCGGCTGGTTCCAGTCCTCGCTGCTGGAAAGTGTGGGCACGCGCGGGATCGCGCCCTATCGCGCGCTGGTGACCAACGGCTTCGTGCTGGACGAGCAGGGCCGCAAGATGTCGAAGTCGCTGGGCAATGTGGTGGCCCCGCAGGACGTGAACGACTCGCTGGGCGCGGATATCCTGCGCCTGTGGGTGATGAATTCCGACACCAACGAAGACCTGCGCATCGGCAGCGAGATCCTGAAACAGCAGGGCGAACTCTATCGCCGGCTGCGCAACACGTTGCGGTGGCTGCTGGGCGCGCTGGACGGGTTCACCGACGCCGAGCGTGTGCCCTACGAGCAGATGCCCGAACTGGAACAGTGGGTGCTGCATCGGCTGACCGAACTGGGCGCGCAGATCGACCGGGCGGTGAAGACGCATGAATGGGTTGGCGTCTATGCCGCCGTGCATGGGTTCTGCGCCACTGATCTGTCGGCGTTCTATTTCGACGTGCGCAAGGATGCGATCTATTGCGACGGCGCGGACAATCTGCGCCGTCGGGCCGCCCGTACGGTGCTGGACCAACTGCATCGCTGCCTGTGCGCGTGGCTGGCGCCGGTGCTGGTCTTTACGGCCGAAGAGGCGTGGACCGCGCGTTTCGGCGAGGCCGAGAGCGTGCATCTGCAATCCTTCCCCGCGCTGCCCGAGGAGTGGATCCGCCCGGATCTGGCCGATCGCTGGATGACGCTGCGCGGCGTGCGCCGGGTGGTGACGACCGAGATCGAGGCGGCCCGGCGTGGCGGCATCGTGGGGTCGTCGCTTCAGGCGGCGCTGGAACTGAAACTGTCGGAGGAAGAGGCCGGACGCTTCGCCGATGTCGATTGGTGCGAACTGGCGATCGTGTCGCAGGCGTCGATCACGGTGGAGCCGGGGGCGGCGTCGATCTTCCTGGCCGGTGAGGGCGAGGAGCGCGACGGTGGGGCTGTGGGTGCCCATGGCGCGCCGGTCATCTCCGCGGCGTCTGGGCATAAATGTGCCCGCTGCTGGAAGGTGCTGGACGAGGTGGGGAGCCAGGCTGCCCATCCTGAATTGTGCCTGCGTTGCGTCGCGGTCGTCGATGCGCGGGCCGGGGCATGAGTGAGGCCGTGCTGGGGGGCGGCGCTTTTCGGCCGGCCCTGCGCTGCCGGGTTATCGGCGCGGCGCTGTTCCTGCTCGTGCTGCTGCTGGATCAGGGGAGCAAATACTGGATTCTGTACGGGCTGGACCTGCCGAACCGGGTTTCGGTTCCCGTGCTGCCGTTCTTCAGCCTGACCATGGTATGGAACCATGCCATCACGTTCGGCATGCTCGGTGGCATGGCGGGGATGGGGCGGGTCGTCTTTACGGTCGTGGCGCTGGCGGTGGTGCTGGTGCTGACGATCTGGCTGGCGCGGACCAGCCGCCCGTGGGTGGCCGCGGGGCTTGGCGCGGTCATGGGCGGGGCGATCGGCAATGTGATCGACCGGCTGCATTACGGCGCGGTGGTCGATTTCGTGCACCTGCATGCGTACGGATACAGTTTCTACGTGTTCAATCTGGCGGATGCCGCGATCGATTGCGGCGTTGCCATTTTATTGTTCGACAGCCTGACCGAGCGGCGTGGCCTTGCCGGAACCGGGCAGGAGCGGTAGAAAGCGAAGCATGGCGCCCCTATTCCCTCGTCTGGTTCCGTTCGCACTTCTGCTGTCGGGCGGAGTCCTTCTTGCCGGTTGCTCCGGCTCGGACCTCAATCGGGCCTTCGGCCTGGAACGCGATTCGCCGGACGAATATACGGTGACGACGCGCGCCCCGCTGTCGATGCCGCCGACGCAGGAACTGGCGGTTCCGCACAGCGATTCGTCGCGCCCGCAGGACGAGAGCCCGAGATTGCAGGCGCTCGAGACCCTGTCGCCCAATGTCGCGCTTCAGGGCGCCGATGGCGCGCCGAGCGCCGGCCAGGCCGCGCTGGTGAACGAGGCCGACGCGGCCTCGGACAGTTCGGACAAGGGTGAGCTTGGTCCGGCCGGGCAGGGCTTTATCAACCAGTTGATGTTCTGGAACGGCGGGGGCGCCGGCGGCGAGGTGGACGGCGAGGCCGAGAACCGCCGTCTGCGCCAGAATTCGGCGCTGGGCAACAGCCCGACCCAGGGTGCCACGCCGACCGTCAAGAGCAAGGCCCCGAGCAAGTAGAGCCAGGGATGGCCGGGCCGGGTTGCCGGCCGGCATGGAGGAAGGGGACCGGCCTTGGCTGGTCCTTTTTTTATTTTGGCCCTGGTTTCCCTCCACCGAAAAGGATTTCGCCCCCGTGGGGCGGATGGTTTAGCCTGTGCCCATGAGTGATTCGTCGAGCCTGCCCGCCCGACCGGTGATCCGGCGTTTGTCGGAACAGGTGGTCAACCGCATCGCGGCGGGCGAAGTGATCGAGCGCCCCGCCGCCGCGTTGAAGGAACTGGTCGAGAACGCGATCGATTCCGGGGCGCGGCGGATTTCGATCCTGCTGGAACAGGGCGGGATCGACCGGATCGAAGTGGTCGATGACGGGTGCGGCATGACGCCCGACGACCTGATGCTGGCGGTCGAGCGGCATTGCACCTCGAAACTGCGTGACGAGACGCTGGTGCGGATCGAAACCCTGGGGTTTCGGGGCGAGGCGCTGCCGTCGATCGGGGCGGCGGCGCGGCTTTCGGTGACCTCGCGCCCGCATGGGGCCGACAGCGCGTGGCGGGTGACGGTGGAAGGCGGGCTGGTGGGGACGCCCGCGCCCTGCGCCGGTACGGCGGGAACCCGCGTGGTGGTGGAGGATATGTTCTTCGCCACGCCCGCCCGGCGCAAATTCCTCAAGAGTCCCCGCGTCGAGGCCGGACATGCCGACATTACGGTGCGGCGGCTGGCGCTGTCGGTGCCGCATGTGGCCTTTCGCCTGCAACTGGACGAGCGGGTGGTGTTCGACCTGCCGTGCCAGGACATGGCGGAGCGGGTCGCCGCCATTCTGGAGACCGAGGGCGCGGACGGCATGCTGCCGGTCGAGGGGGTGAAAGGCGACCTGGTGCTGAGCGGTTTCGCCTGCGGCCCGTCGGTGCATCGGGCGACGGCGGCGGGACAGATTCTGCTGGTCAATGGCCGGCCGGTGGTCGATCCGGTGCTGCGGACGGCGGTGCGCGTCGGCTACCGGCATGTGATCGAGCATGGGCGGCATGCGGTGGTGGCGCTGTCGCTGACCATTCCGCCGGACATGGTGGATGTGAACGTCCACCCGGCCAAGACGGAACTGCGTTTTGCCGATCCGGCGGCGGTGCGCGGGCTGGTGATCGGGGCGTTGGGCCGGGCGCTGGGCGGCGGTGCCGGCGTGGCCGGGGTGCGGCCGGGGCTGTTGCAGTCGCGCGTGGCGGGGCCGGCGCGGATCTGGTATCCGCCATCCGACCCCGCACCCGCGCGCCCGGCGGCGCCGGTCTTTGCGGCGCCTGGTCCGGCGGCGTTTTCCGGCGGGCGACTCGATCTGGGGGATCGGCCGGCCGCGCGCGTCCTGGACCCCGTGTTGCCTGTTGCGCCTCCGGGACCGGGGGGCGGTTCGGGGCCGGTGGAAGAGGCGCGGGCCGTTCTGGCCGATCCGGTGGATTATCCGCTGGGGGCCGCGGTGGCGCAGGTGATGGGCACCTATGTGATCGCGGTGTCGGGCGACGGGGCGCTGGTGCTGGTGGACCAGCATGCCGCGCATGAGCGCCTGACGCATGAACGGCTGCGAGCCCAGTATCTGGACGGTACTCTGCGTGCCCAGCGCCTGCTGTTGCCCGAAGTGGTGACGCTGCCGCGTGGCGGGGCGGAGGCGGTGCTGGCCCGTGCCGGCACGCTGTCGGCCCTGGGGGTGGAGATCGAGCCGTTCGGGGGGGATGCTGTGCTGGTGCGGGCGTTGCCGGCGCTGCTGGGGACCGACGATCCGGCCGGCCTGCTGCGCGACATGGCCGAGGAAATGGCCGAAGACGATCTGGCCGATGCCGACGAGGTGCAGGCGTTGGATGGGCGGCTGGATGCCATCCTGGCCCGCATGGCGTGCCATGGCAGCGTGCGGGCCGGGCGCAGCCTGACGCGGGAGGAGATGGACGCGCTGCTGCGCGACATGGAACGCACCCCGCGCGCCGGCACCTGCTCGCACGGGCGGCCGACCTGGGTGAAGCTGAGTCGCGCGGATCTGGAGACCCTGTTCGGCCGGCGATAATCGGTGCGCACGGCGGCGCGTGATGAAAAATGCGGGGCTGCTTCAACGTCAGCGCGTGGCCCCGGTTGCGTAAAGTGCGGAAAACCGGTGCTGCTCGGGAGAACGTGATGCGGCGCCTGGGTAGTCTCGTTGCCGGAACAGGGATAGGCTTCGCCATCTTTCACGGACGATGAGACCGACGTGCATCCCATCCTGCTCTCCCTGGTCACGTATCTGCCGCTGGGCGGCGCGCTTGCCATCTTCCTGATGCGCGGCACCTCCGAGGCGATCGAGACCGCATCGCGATGGGTGGCGTTGTGGACCAGCCTGCTGGTCTTTGCGCTGTCGGTGGTGATCTGGGCCGAGTTCGACCCGCGGGTGCCGGGCTTTCAGTTCGTGCAGCAGGCGGATTGGGCCGCGTCGTTCGGCGTGTCGTACCATACCGGGGTCGATGGGATCAGCCTGCTGTTCGTGCTGCTCTCCACCTTTCTGACGCCGCTGGCGGTGATCGGCGGGTGGAAGCTGGTGACGACGCGGGTGCGGGACTACATGGTGGCGCTTCTGCTGCTGGAAACCACGCTGGTCGGCCTGTTTTCGGCGCTGGATCTGGTTCTTTTCTACGTGTTCTATGAAGCGACGCTGATTCCGGGCAGTCTGATGATCGGCATATGGGGCGGGCCGAAGCGGGTCTGGGCCTCGATGCAGTTCTTCCTGTTCACCTTCGGCGGGTCGCTGTTCATGCTGCTGGCGCTGCTGGCGATGTGGACCATGACCGGCACCACCGACATCCCCGTGCTGATGCATGCGAATTTCGCCCCGGCCATGCAGTGCTGGCTGTTGCTGGGCTTTATCCTGGCCTTCGGGGTGAAACTGCCGCTGTTCCCGCTGCATGCGTGGCTGCCCGATGCCTATACCGAGGCGCCCACGCCGACGACGGCCATGCTTTCGGGCGTGCTGTCCAAGGCCGGCGCGTATGGGCTGCTGCGTTTCGGCGTGCTGATGTTCCCCGATGCCGCCCGGATGTTCGCGCCCTATGTGCTGACGCTGGGGGTGATCGCCGTGATCTATGCCGCCATCATCGCCTTGGCGCAGACGGACATGAAGCGGCTGATCGCCTATTCCTCGTTCTCGCATATGGGGGTGATCGCGGTCGGGCTGTTCACCCTGACGCCGGAGGGTATCGACGGCGCGATCTTCCAGATGCTGTCGCACGGCGTGATCATTACCGCGCTGTTCTTCTGCGTGGCCGCCGTGTCCTGGCGGGCGGAGACGCGCTCGATCGACGCCTTCTCCGGCGTTGCGCACAAGATGCCGGTGCTGGCGACGCTGGGCATGCTGTTCGTGATGGCCAATATCGGCCTGCCGGGGACCGGCGCCTTCGTCGGTGAGTGGCTGGTGATGGTCGGCGCCATCCATGTCTCGTTCTGGGTCGCCTTCCTGGCGGGCAGCAGCATGATCCTGGGTGCGGTCTATATGCTGGTGCTGTATCGCCGGGTGATGTTCGGCGCGCCGGGGCGTGGCGTGGTGGCGATGCTGCGCGACCTGACCGGGCCGGAACTGGCGGTTCTGGTGCCCTGCGCGCTGGTCACGCTGTGGATGGGCATCCACCCCACCAGCTTCCTGCGGGTGTTCGATCCGGCGGTGGTCAATGCCGTTTCGGCGCCGGCCGCCCAGGCGGCCCTTGCGCCGGTGCATCTCGCTTCCCGCTGACCGGTCCCGCATTCGGGAGGGCAACAGGGCGTGGCGTATATGCGCCGCGCCCTGATTTCGTTCGGTGACGGCCGGAGAGGCCCCCATTAAGGCAGGGTGCCCGCGCCTGGAGAGCGGATAAGCCGATCACGGTCTTGCGAGGTGCTGCGAGTATTGATACTAATAGTGGATACCGTGAATCGTGGTTACCGAATAAGAGCGCGCGTAGAAGACGACAGAGCGGCTAGTCGTTTGTTCGGTGTTCTGTTTCGGCTGTGAAATATACCGATCATCCCGCTGCGCCGCGATGCGTGATTTTTCCGCAGGGGCGTCTCCGGGCCGGTGGTCGGTGGGGCTGAGGAATGAATGCGGATGTTCGGCTTTCTGAAATGGCGGCTGGGGGATTCACGAGCGACGCTTGCCGCGCTTGATCGTTCGCTGGCCATTATCGAATTCGATCTTGCAGGGCGAATCCTGACCGCGAACGAGAATTTCCGTAAGGCGCTGGGCTATCCGCTGGGCGAACTTCGGGGGCGGCATCACAGTCTTTTCGTCGATCCCGTTTACGCCAGGAGCCCCGAATACAAGGCGTTCTGGGACAAGTTGCGCCAGGGTGAATTCGACGCCCGTGAATATGTGCGTATTGGAAAGGGCGGGACGGAGGTCTTTATCCAGGCGTCCTACAACCCTGTGCGCAATATTCTCGGCAAGCCCTACAAGGTCGTCAAAGTCGCGGCGGTCACGACCGAGGAGGCGATGCGGATGGCCGATTTCAAGGGCAAGATGGATGCGGTTTCCCGCGTTCAGGCGATGATCGAGTTTACGCCGGGCGGGGAGGTTCTGAACGCGAACGATGCGTTCCTCTCTTCCATGGGATACAGGCTCGACGAGATCAGGCGGCAGCATCATCGGATGTTCGTCGATGAGGATTTCGCCCGTTCGCCGGACTATGCGGCCTTGTGGCGGAAATTGCAGGCCGGCGAGTATGTGGCGGCCGAGTTCAAGCGGATTGGCAGGAACGGCAAGGTTGTCTGGCTTCAGGCTTCGTATAATCCGATTTTTGATCATCATGGGCGCGTTGCCAAGGTCGTCAAGTTCGCGACCGATGTGACCAGCCGTGTCCAGGCGGTGGACGAGGTTGCCGGTGGCCTGGACAAGTTGGCCAGCAATGCGCTCAGCCATCGTCTGGTGAAGCCGATCGACCCTGCCTACGAAAAGCTGCGCCGCGATTTCAACGCCGCGATGGAGACGCTGGAAGCCACGATGGGGGCGATTTCGGCTTCGGCGGGCGGCGTGGGCAACGGTGCGCAGGAGATCGCCTCGGCCTCGAACGATCTGGCGCGGCGCACCGAGATGCAGGCGGCCAACCTGGAGCAGATGGCGACGACCCTGGGGGAAATCACCCGTGTGGTGACGCGCAGTGCCGCAGGGGCCAGGGCGGCCTCGACCTCGGCTTCGGACGTGCGGGCCGATGCCGCGAAGTCCGGCGAGGTGGTGCGCGAGGCCATTGTCGCGATGGGGGAAATCAAGAACTCGTCGCAGGAGATCGGCCAGATCATCGGCATGATCGACCAGATTGCCTTCCAGACCAACATGCTGGCGCTCAATGCCGGGGTTGAGGCCGCGCGCGCCGGCGAGGCCGGCCGGGGTTTTGCCGTGGTGGCGTCGGAAGTGCGGACGCTGGCGCAGCGTTCGGCGGAGGCGGCCAGCGAGATCAAGGCGCTGATCGTCAGGTCGGGCGGCGCGGTGACGCGGGGCGCGAAGCTGGTCGAGCAGACCGGAATTGCGCTGAACGCCGTGGTGACGAAGATTTCCGCGATCGACGCGCTGGTCTCGGAGATCGCGCAGTCGACCCAGGAGCAGGCGATGGGGCTGACCCAGGTCAACGAAGCCGTTACGCAACTGGATCAGGTGACCCAGCAGAACGCGGCGATGGTGGAGGAAGCGACGGCTGCGGCCGGCAGTCTGAGTCATGAATCGCAGGAACTCATGCGGCTGATCAGCCGGTTTGAGACGCGCGACAAACCGCAGGTTCTGAAGACCCTTTCGCCGGTCAGGGAATCGCGTTCGGCGGCCTGACAGGGGCGGCGCGCGGGCGGGACCGTCGGTAGACCCTTTCGCCGGTGTGGCGCGTTTCAGCCCGCCTGCTGGCGCCGACCCTGTTTGAATGTGTGTCGCCAGACGGGTGAAGAGGTTCGTAAAAACAATATTTCAGAGAAGGCCGTTCTTTGCCGCCGTGACGACGTCGCGCGTCAGGGCGTCCAGCAGCCGGGTGCCGATGCGGGCATGCTGCCAGTAAAGCGGTACGTCCAGATGGTGATTCGGTGTCAGGCTGATCAGCCGACCGGTGCGCAGGTGTGACGCGACCAGCGGGATCGGGTTCATGCACCAGCCCATCCCCGCCAAGGCGGCGTCGATGAAGCCGTGGGTGGAGGGAATCCAGTGGGTCGGCATTTCCGGTTCCGGCCCGAAGAGGGTGCGGGCCCAGCGGGCGTGCAGATCGTCCTGCCGGTCGAAGCGCAGGACCGGTGCCCGTGCCAGCGATGGGGCATCGACGCCGCCCGCGAACCATTGCGCCACGAAGGCGGGTGACGCCGTCGCGGCATAGCGCAAGGCCCCCAGCGGCACGGTGCGGCACCCCTGGACGGGGGCGTGGTCGGTGGTCACGGCGGCCAGGACGTCGCCCGAGCGCAGGCGTTCGGCCGTATGGTCCTCGCCGGCTATGACCAGATCGACCAGCCGGTCGCCGCGCCCGGCAAAGGCGGCGATGGCGGGAATGAACCAGGTGGCCAGGCTGTCGGCATTGACCGCGACGCGGATCGTCGGCGGCCCGGATTCGGCGATCTGGCTGGCCAGCCCCGGCAGGGCGGAGGCCATCTCGCCTTCCAGCAGGCGCACCCGTTCGACATGGGCGCACAGCCGGGTACCGACCGCCGTGGCGGTGCAGGGTTGTCCACGAACGATCAGTACGGCACCCAGCCGGTCTTCCAGCGTGCGCACGCGCTGCGAGACCGCCGAGGCCGTGACGCCCAGCGCCGTCGCCGCGCGTTCGAAACTGCCTTCGCGCGCGACGGCGGCCACGGCGGCGAGGGCGGCGTAATCGAGCATGGGATTTAGTTTCGCTTAATCGGATGAAGGGAATTAAGCTGGATTACGCGATGATGCCCCGGCATGGAAGCGGCCATGTTGATTCCTTCCGGCTTTGCCAGCGGGTTTGGCCTTGCGGCCGCCCTGATCGTCGCCATCGGCGCCCAGAACCTGTTCGTCCTGCGTCAGGGGCTGCTCCGCCGGCATGTCATGCCGGTGGTGATGTTCTGTACCCTGTCCGACATGGTGCTGGTCTCGGCCGGTGTGCTGGGGATGGGCGTGATCGTGCAGCGGATGCCCGCGCTGATCTGGGTCATGTCGTTGGGGGGGGCTGTGTTTCTGGCGTGGTACGGGCTGGGTGCCCTGCGGCGCGCGTTTGCGCCCGTCGCCATGGTGGCCGATGGGCGCGAAGGCCAGCATAGTCTGGCCGGTACGCTGGGGCGGGCGGCGGCGTTTACCTATCTGAACCCGCATGTCTATCTGGATACCGTGCTGTTGATGGGGGCGGTGGGTGGCGGCCTGCCCGGCGCGGCCAGGCCGCTGTTCGTGGCGGGGGCGGCGACGGCCAGCGCGCTGTGGTTCACCGGGTTGGGATTCGGCGCGCGCCTGCTGCGCCCGGTCTTTGCCCGGCCCGCCGCGTGGCGCGTGCTGGACGGGTTGGTGGCGGCGGTGATGCTGATGCTGGCCGGGATGCTGGCGGTGCGGGGTGTCGGCGGCGCGGCGCCGTACCTGGCCGCGTTGCACTGGCTCTGAGTTGTAAACGGTGGCCGCGCGTCCGGCGGCGTTTTGATGCGGCTGCCCGAGGCTGGTCATGACCGGCGGATATGTGCTTCGATCGTTGCATGACAGAGACGAGATGAGGAGAATGTCCGGATGCCAGCCCCGCCGTCAAAGCCGTGGTTTGCCGCGAAGCGTTATGGGGTCGGGTCGGGCCTGCCGATCGCATGGCAGGGGTGGGTGGTGCTGCTTGGGGGCCTCGCGGCTGTTTCCGGCGTTTCGGCGCTTTCTCTCATCTTTCATTCCACCAGGGTGGTTTTTATCGAAATCCCCGTCGATTGCGTCGTTCTGGCCGTGCTTCTGGTGATCTGCGCGGCAAAGACGGAAGGGGGATGGAGATGGCGCTGGGGCGGGCAGGATACGTGAGGGCCGGGTGGCCGTGTGCGGCTGTGCGCGGCAGGGGGCGGCGATCGTGAGGGCAGGGGAAGGCGGCGCGCGGACGGTTTCCGTCGGCGGCCCGGCGGGGGCCTATGGCTGGTCGCCGATCGTCATCATGGCGCTGCTGTTCTTCAGCATCGGGTTCGTCACCTGGCTGAATGGGCCGCTGATCACGTTCGTGCAGCTTGCGTTCAGCCTGAGCGATGTTGCGGCGTTTCTTGTACCCTCATGCTTTTATCTGGCTTATTTCATATTTCCATTGCCGGCCACGCTGCTGGCGCGCCGGGTCGGGCTGAAGGCCGGCATGGCGATCGCGCTGATGGTGATGGCGGCCGGTACGGCCCTGTTCGGCGAATGCGTGACCGGGCGCTGGTATCCCGGCGCGCTGGCGGGGCTGGGGGTGATCGGGGCCGGGCTGTCGCTGTTGCAGGTGACGGTGAATCCCTACGTCACGCTGCTGGGGCCGCATGAACGCGCGGCGCAGCGGATCGCGATCATGGGGACCGCGAACAAGTTCGCCGGCATTCTGGCGCCGCTGGTCTTCGCCGCCCTGGTGATGCGCGATATCGGCGGCATCGCGACCCTGGTGCGGGCCGCGCCCTCGGCCGCCGCGCGCGAGGCCATCCTGACGCAGTTTACCCGCGCCGTGCACGCGCCCTATCTGTTCATGGCCGTGCTGCTGCTGGTGATGGCGGTGTGGGTCCTGCGGTCGCGCCTGCCGGAGATCGGGATCGGGGCGGAGGTGGGTGCGCCGGCGGAGGGGCGTGACGGGGGCCTGTTCCTGCTGGGCCTGGGGGTGTTCAGCACGTTTCTTTATGTCGGCGTTGAGGTGATGGCGGGGGATGCGATCGGGCTGTATGGCCGGTCCTTCGGCCTGTCGCTGGATGTGACCAAATATTTTACCGCCGTGACGCTGGCGGCGATGCTGGCGGGGTATCTGGCCGGCATGGTGATTGTGCCGCGCCTGGTGTCGCAGGAACGTTATATGGGGGTCTCCTGCGCCATGGGGCTGGCCCTGTGCGGGGCGGCGTGGATGACGACGGGCCTGCTGTCCGTGCTGTGCGTGGCGCTGCTCGGTTTTGCCAATGCGATGATCATGCCGGCCCTGTTCCCGGTGGTGATGCGGGCGATGGGCCGGCATGCAGACCATGCAGCCGCCCTGCTGGTGATGGCGTTTTGCGGTGGGGGCGTGCTGCCGCAGGTGTTCGTGCATCTGGCGCGATCCTGCGGGGTGCAGGCGGCGTTCGTCGGGGTCGCGGGGCCGGCTTACCTGGTCATTCTGGCTTATTGCGGCCTGATGCTGCGTCGGCGGGAGCGGTCGCCGAAGGGCCTATCGGGGTGAACGGGCCGGTCGGCTGGACGAAGATTTCGTTCCGCGCGCGGGGAATCCAGACCCGGTGACGACGGAGGAATTCCGCACCCACCAGGCTGTGATCGGTCTCGCTGACCGACATGACGGGATGATCGAAGTGGAAGGGGCCGATCTGGAAACTTTCGAAGCGGTGCATGAACCGTACTAATTTTTCGTCGTCGATTCCGAAGCCGATCCCTTTCGGGTCTTTGGCGAGGTCGGATGCCGTCACACCTGCGTCGCGCGCATCATCGGTGGTGATCAGGGTATGTTGCGCGCCGCTGTCGAGAATCGCGTCCATGGGATGACCGTCGAGTTTGACGCGGACGATGATCTTGGTCTGGTCCCTGTGGTCTTCATCGGTGGGGACGCTGTAATAGCCGCCGCTCCAGCGTGGGATGATTCCTTTGCATCCCTGGACATCGTACAGATTGACCTGATGGTTCGGCAGGTCGAAGACGACATCGTAACTGGACAGAAAATCCGCTCCGAGCAGTCCGACGATGGGAATTCCGTCGATTGAGCGGCCATCCATCAGCCTGCCGACGGCGACGAAGGATACTTCCGACGCGGTGGCCGCGCCCAGGCCCATCGTCTGGGCCGTGACGATCGTGCCCAGGGTGTCGCCGCCCACGCCGCGCAGGCGGACCTGGCGGAATGTGGAATACAGGCCGAGCTTGTCCACCTGCCGTGGCCAGATGGCGGTGATCAGCGAACCCGTATCGACGATGAACGCCACCGGGTGCCCGTTGATGGACGCCTTGACGATGGGGGAGCCCTGCTGGTTCAGAACGGTCATATCGCCGACCGATGCGATGGTGCAGGAGCCGTTCTCGGCACACGCGCTGAGAATGAGGGGGATGCAGAGCAGCGACCAGCGCAGGGAGCGAACCATGCCGCCATGGTAGGGCCAGTCGGGGAATCCTGACAAGCCGCCGGCACCATGCCGCGCGTTCAGTCGGTTGCCCTGCCGGCGCGGGCGAACCAGGGGACCATGCGCCGCAGGGCCTCTTCCAGCCGGTCGGTCGAAACCGCGAAGCTGAAGCGCATGAAGCGGTTGCCTTCGACGGGGTCGAAATCCAGCCCCGGCGCGGTGGCGACCCCGGTATCGGCCAGTAGCCGGGTGCAGAAGGCCAGGCTGTCGTTCGTCAGGTGCCCGATATCGGCATAGATGTAGAAGGCGCCGTCGGGTGGGGCGATCCGCTCGATCCCGAGTTCCGGCAGGCGCTCCAGCAGCAGGTCGCGGTTATGGCGGTACATGCGGACATGGCCCTCCAGTTCCTCGCGGCAGTCGAAGGCGACGAGGCCGGCATGCTGGCTGAGCGAGGGGGGCGTGAGGAACATGTTGCCCACGCGCGTCCGCACGGCCTCGATCAGCGATGGGGGCGCGACCAGCCAGCCCAGCCGCCAGCCGGCCATGCTGAAATATTTGGAGAAGCTGTTGACGACCAGGGCCTCGGGCTCGTCCTGCAGGATCGAGCGGACCGGACCGATATAGCTGAGTCCGTGATAGATCTCGTCGGACACGATGCGGATGCCTCGGTCCCGGCAGACGGTGACGATGGCCTGCATTTCGGCGTCCGACAGGATCGTGCCGGTGGGGTTGGCCGGGCTGGCGAGGATGACGCCGTCGGGCGGCGGGTCCAGCGCCGCGATGGCGGCGGCTGAAAGCTGGAACCGCTCGGCCGGGCCGCAGGGGATTTCGACCGGTTCCAGATAGAGCGCCCGCAGGGTGTTGCGATAGGCGACATAGCCCGGCCGGGCCAGTGCGATCCGGGCGCCGGGCGTGAAGGCGCTGTTCAGCGCCAGCACGAAGGCCGGCGAGGCGCCGCAGGTCAGCCAGATCTGCTCGGGCAGGACGGTGGCGCCGTAGGTTTCCAGATAATGGCGGGCGATGCGCGCCTTCAGCGGCGTGCTTTCCCAATAGCCCATGCCGTCGCTGTCGAGGATGCGGTGGGCCTCGGCGATCGCGGCTTTCGGTGCGCCGGTCGAGGGCTGGCCGAATTCCATATGCACGATATCGCGCCCTTCCGCCGCCATCTGGTGGGCCAGCGTGCTGAGGCCGACGGCATGGAAGGGGTCGATGCGGGGGACGGTCATGGGCGGGGCCTCGTCCGGAGTGGCGAACCCTGTCGGCATAGTCGCCATGCCGGCCCCCGGCAAGCTGCTGGATCGGGCGCCGTCAGCGCGCCCGGCCGAGTTGGTGGCCGCTGGCCGTGCGCAGGAAGGTGCCCTCGCGCAGCCGGCCTTCGATCGCTTCCAGCGACAGGCCGCGCGTTTCGGGGACGAAGCGCAGCACGAACAGGAAGGCCAGCGCATTGATCAGGCCGAACAGCAGGAAGGTGCCGCCGGCGCCGAAGCTGTGGACCATCGACAGGGTGGTGAGCGAGATCAGCAGGTCGGCTGCCCAATGCGCGGCCGCCACCAGGCCCATGCCCTTGCCGCGCACCGACAGCGGAAAGACTTCGGCCCCGATGATCCAGATGGTGACCGACAGGCTGCCGACATTGAGCACCGCATAGCCCAGCAGCGCCGCGACCATCAGCCAGGGATGGGATGTGCCCATGGCCTGCATATGGAACAGCTCGGCCAGCACCAGCAGGCACAGGCTGGCGCCCGGCAGGAACCACAGCAGCAGCGCCCGCCGGCCGATGACCTCGACCGCCCAGTTGCCGAACAGCGTCGCCACGATGATCGCCACGCCGACCGCGACCGAGGTGAGGAGCGCCGAGCCCTCGCCGAAGCCGGCGCCGGAGAAGATGGTGGGGGCGTAATAGAGGACGGCATTGATGCCGCTGAGCTGGCAGAGCAGGGCCACGCCGACCGCGGCGACCAGGGCGGGGCGAATCCAGGGGCGCGCCAGTTCCGACCACGGGGCCTGCCGGTCATGCGCGTCGATGATGCTTTGCAGTTCGTGCTCCGCCGTGCGGTGGCTGGAGCGGACCCGGCGCAGGACGGTGCGCGCGCCGTCGAAATCGCCCCGCATGGCCAGCCAGCGCGGACTGTTGGGCAGGAAGGCCATGCCCAGCAGCAGGATCACGGCGGGAATGATCCCGAGCCCGAACATGAGCCGCCAGCTTTCGTGGCGCAGCAGGTAGCCGGCGATGTAGGAGACCAGAATCCCGGAGACCACCGCGAACTGGAACAGGCCCACCAGGCGCCCGCGCCGATGGGCCGGGGCGAGTTCGGAAATATAGAGCGGCACGATCTGCGACGCGGCCCCCACCGCCAGGCCCAGCACGAAGCGCGCCACGGTGAGCATCCGGGTGCTGTCGGCCAGGGCGGCGACGAGCGTGCCGATGATGAAGATGGTGGCCGCCACCATGACGGTGCGCCGGCGGCCGCAGCGGTCGGACAGCGGCGCCGCCCCCATGCAGCCGACCAGCGCGCCGGCGATGATGGCCGAGGTGACGATCTGCTGGCCGCCGATATCCAGGTGGAATTGCGGCGTGATCTGCAACAGGGCCGCCGAGATGATGCCGGTATCGTAGCCGAATAGCAGGCCGCCGGCGGCGGAAATGCCGGCGATGACGTTGATGAGCAGCTTTGCCTGCGGATTTTCTTTTTCATTCATTCAGTTATTCTATGAAAAGATTGGACGAAAATCAAAGAAAAGCAGAATGTCCGTTATAGAAAGACAGCAATGCCCGATGGGTTCGTGATAATTTTTCTCGTCCTTCAAGAAACTTTTCGGGCAGATGGTGTGCGGTCGGAAGGGCGATGACGGGGAGGGCGGCGTTATAGTGGGGATGCTCAATCACGCATCTGTGATTGAGAAATCTGATGTCGATCAGGAAGTTGCCATGCTGATCGGGCCACACTTGTCATTCCGGGACGACACACCGGGAAACAATGATCAGGAAACGGAAAAGAATGAACAGCAATAAGACCTTCCGGCCTGCGGATTCAGAAGATGCGATAGCGGGAACCGGCCTGCGCCATGCCGGGGCCGTCCATGCCAACCTTCATGCGCCCGAACTGATCGGGCATGCGATCCGCCGGGAGGAGGGCGCGTTGTCCTCCGGTGGGGCGCTGATGGTGCGCACGGGGTTGCATACCGGCCGTTCGGCGCAGGACAAGTTCGTCGTCGACGAACCTTCGACGCGCGACGGCGTCTGGTGGGGGGCCGTCAATGCCGCCCTGCCGAGGGAGGCGTTCCAGCGGGCTTGCGATTATGTACGCGGCTATCTGGAAGGGCAGGAACTGTTTGTCCAGGATCTGTACGCGGGCGCCGATCCGGCCCATCGCATCCGGGTGCGTCTGGTGACGACCCATGCCTGGCACGCGCTGTTCGCGCGCAACATGTTCATTCGGCCCCCGGCGGCCGAACTGGCGGGGTTCGTGCCGGATTTCGTGATCCTGCATGCGCCCGACCTCGCGCTCGACCCGGCGACGCATGGGGTGCGGAGTGCGACCGGCGTGATCCTGTCGCTGGAGCAGCGGCTGGTGGTGATCGCGGGCACCCAATATGCCGGGGAGATCAAGAAATCCATTTTCACGGTCATGAACTGGCTGCTGCCGGAACAGGACGTGATGCCGATGCATTGCTCGGCCAATATCGGGCCTGGCGGCGAAGTGGCCCTGTTCTTCGGCCTGTCGGGCACCGGCAAGACCACGCTGTCCTCCGACGCCGCGCGCCAGTTGATCGGCGATGACGAGCATGGCTGGTCGCGGGACGGCGTGTTCAATGTCGAAGGGGGCTGTTACGCCAAGGTGATCGGCCTGAAGCAGGAGGCGGAGCCCGAGATATGGGACGCATCGCACCGGTTCGGCACCGTGCTGGAAAATGTGATGGCCGATCGCGACGGTGTGCCGGACTTCATGCATGGCGGGCTGACGGAGAATACGCGCGCCTGTTACCCGATCGATTTCGTGGCCAATGCCAGCCCGGACGGGCGGGGTGGCGTGCCGCGCCATGTGGTGATGCTGACGGCCGATGCATTCGGCGTGCTGCCGCCCATCGCGCGGCTGACGCCCGCGCAGGCGGTGTATCATTTCCTGTCGGGCTATACGGCGCGGATCGCCGGGACCGAGAAGGGGCTGGGCAAGGAGCCGCAGGCGACCTTCAGCGCCTGTTTCGGCGCGCCGTTCCTGCCGCGCTCGCCGGAACTGTATGGCGCGCAACTGGCGGCCAGTCTGGCGCGGACGCCGGTGACGTGCTGGCTGGTGAATACCGGCTGGACCGGCGGCCCCTATGGGACCGGACGGAGAATCGCGTTGGCGCAAACGCGCGCGCTGGTCAATGCCGCGCTGGACGGGCGGTTGGACGACGTGCCGTTTCGGGTGGAAGAGCATTTCGGCCTGTCGATTCCCACCCATGTGCCCGGCGTGCCCGACACTCTGCTGGACCCGGCTTCGACCTGGGACGATCCGGCGGCCTATGCCCGTGCGGCGGCCGATCTGGCAACGCGGTTCGCGCAGAATTTCGAGACCTTCCGGGAGGGGTGTGCGCCCGAGGTTCGGGAGGCTGCGATCCGTCCGCGCGCATCGTGACCGGTGCGGGCGGGCCGGGGGGACGGCCCGCCCGGCGCGCGACAATGTGACGTGCCGTGCCGCCCGGCGATGCGGCTTGCTCTTGACCCCCGCCCTTTGGGCGGGATTAAGATCGCGCCGTTCTCCGGGGAGTCGCATGTGAGCGGCTGAGAGAGGGGTGTTTTCCCCCTGACCCGTCGAACCTGATCCGGGTCATGCCGGCGAAGGGATGGGAATTGAGCGCGGCGCTGCGATGTGCCGCCGTCATGACATTTCGCGCCGGCGCGCCCCCTCAATGAGCAAAGAGGACGCGCCATGAATATCCAGACACCCCCCAGCCCGCCGCGCCAGCCGACGCGCACGCCCGCGACCGGCGATGTGACGGTCGGGCCGCGTGCCGGCGGCCGGAAGGTCTATCAGAACGGCACGCTGTTTCCTGACTTGCGGGTGCCCTTTCGGCAGGTCGATCTGCACGCCAGTTCCGGCGAGCCGCCGGTGACGCTGTACGATCCCTCCGGCCCCTATACCGATCCGACCGCCAAGATCGATATTGCGCGCGGCCTGCCGGCCCTGCGCGCCGGATGGATTGCGCGGCGCGGCGATTGCACGGTGGTGGAACAGCCGCGCGCGGTGCGGCCGGAAGATAATGGGGGGGCAAGCGGGGCCACGCTGGCGCCGGCTTTCGACAATACCGGGCGGGTGGTGTGGCGTGGCCGGCCGGGGCGGCCGGTGACGCAGCTTGATTATGCGCGCGCCGGGATCGTGACCGAGGAGATGGAATATGTTGCGATCCGCGAGAATCAGCGCCGTGCGGCGACGGATCAGGCATTGCGGGATGGCGAGGATTTCGGCGCCAGCATTCCGGATTTCGTGACGCCGGAATTCGTTCGCGCGGAAATCGCCCGTGGGCGGGCCGTGCTGCCGGCGAACATCAACCATCCGGAACTGGAGCCGATGATCATCGGCCGGAACTTCCTGGTGAAGATCAATGCCAATATCGGCAATTCCGCCGTGCTGGGTCATGTGGCCGACGAAGTGGACAAGATGGTGTGGGCCACGCGCTGGGGCGCGGATACGGTGATGGACCTGTCCACCGGCCGGAACATCCACAATATCCGCGACTGGATCATCCGCAACAGCCCGGTGCCGATCGGGACGGTGCCGATCTATCAGGCGCTGGAGAAGGTCGGTGGCGTGGCGGAGGACCTGACCTGGGAGGTGTTCCGCGACACGCTGATCGAACAGGCCGAGCAGGGGGTGGATTACTTTACCATCCATGCCGGGGTGCGGCTGGCCTATGTGCCGCTGACGGCGCGGCGGGTGACGGGCATCGTCTCGCGTGGGGGCTCGATCATGGCCAAATGGTGCCTGGCGCATCATCGCGAGAGCTTCCTGTATGAGAAATTCGGCGAGATCTGCGAGATCATGCGGGAATATGATGTCAGCTTCAGCCTGGGGGACGGGCTGCGGCCGGGGTCGATCGCCGATGCCAACGATGCCGCCCAGTTCGCCGAACTGCGCACGCTGGGCGAATTGACGCGTGTGGCGTGGGACCATGGCTGTCAGGTGATGATCGAGGGGCCGGGCCATGTGCCGATGCACAAGATCAAGGCCAATATGGACGAGCAACTGGCCCATTGCGGCGAAGCGCCGTTCTACACGCTTGGTCCGTTGACGACGGATATCGCGCCTGGATACGACCACATCACCAGCGCCATCGGGGCGGCGATGATCGGCTGGTTCGGCACGGCCATGCTCTGCTACGTCACGCCCAAGGAGCATCTGGGCCTGCCCGACCGCGACGATGTGAAGACCGGGGTGATCACCTACAAGCTGGCCGCCCATGCGGCCGACCTGGCCAAGGGGCACCCGGCGGCGCGGCTGCACGACGATGCGGTGTCGCGCGCGCGTTTCGAATTCCGTTGGGAGGATCAGTTCAATCTGGGACTGGACCCGGAGACGGCGCGGTCTTTCCATGACGAGACGCTGCCGAAGGATGCGCACAAGACGGCGCATTTCTGTTCGATGTGCGGGCCGAAATTCTGCTCGATGAAGATCAGCCAGGATATTCGTGACGCGGCGCGCGGCCAGAATGACGGGGCCGGAATGTCGGCCGCCGAAATCGCGGCCGGGCTGGCGGAGATGGGCGAGAAGTTCCGGGTTGGCGGGAGTGCGATCAACGTGATGGTAGAGTGAGGTTTCTGTTCTTTTTTGAAAAAAAGAACCAAAAAACTTTGATATGTTAAGGGATATCCTGCGGGCGTCGTAAAACCCTAAATGGATAAAAGTCTTTTTGCTTCTTTTTCTTCAGAAAAAGAAGACCTTCCTGCCGCCGCACGAAACCGTGCGGTGGCGGGATCCGCCTCGTAAAAATCGGCCATGGGATAGGGCGCGCGGGCCAGTTCGTCCACGGCCGCGATGATTGTTTCCGCTTTCGCGTCGTCCATCAGCACGCTGAAATTCAGGCGTGTCCAGCCGGGTTTGCGCATTTCCTCACCTGACAGGATCGCGGTGCGCAGGGCATCGGACTCCGTACGATCGATCCCCAGCAGGCGGTGGGCGTAGGGACCGGCGCAGGCGCAGCCGCCCCTGGCCTGGATGCCGTAGCAATCGGACAGCATGCGGGTGAAGAGTTGCTGGTGGACCATGCCGCCGTGCTGCCGGTCGTGGATCTGCATCGAGAAGATCGGCAGGCGCCGTGTGGCGGCCGGGTTGCCGAGGATGACGAGATTGGGGTTGTGGTCCCAGACCGCGCGGGCGGCGTGATAGAGCGCATCGTTGCGCGTATTCATGAAATCCTGCCCGATTGCGTCCTTGACCAGGAAGGCGAGGGCGGCGCGGATATCGCCGACCACGTTGGGGGTGCCGGCTTCCTCGCGCGTGGCGATGCCGTCGGCGTAATCGTGGCCCCAGGGGGAGACGAAGCGCACCGTGCCGCCGCCGGTCACGACCGGACGGGTCAGCGTCACGGCCGCATCGCGGATGATCGTGATGCCCGAGGCGCCCGGACCGCCGATGAATTTGTGGGGCGACACCACGATGGCGTCTTTTTCCCACGGCGTGTTGGGCTTCATGTCGATGGGCAGATAGGGGCCGCCGCCGGCGTAGTCCCAGACCGCGAGGGCGCCGTTGGCTTTCAGCAGCGCCGTGACCGCGTCGGTGTCGGTGATGATGCCGGTGACGTTGGAGGCGGCCGAGAACGCACCGATTTTCAGGCGTGACGGGCCGGCTTCCGCCAGGGCTGCCGCGAGATGGGCGAGATCGGGTCCGCCCTCGGGGGCTTCGTCGATTTCCACGATTTCGGCACCGCTTTCGCGCCAGGGCAGGATGTTGGAATGGTGCTCGTAAGGGCCGATGAAGACGACGGGGGTGGAACCGTTGCGCACCGCTTCGGGCACGCCCAGCAGGGCCACCAGTCGGTTCAGCCCCGCCGTGGCGCCGGACCCGGTGAAGATGGTCGAAAATCCTGCGTCGGCGCCGCATAGAAGGGCGATGGCAGCCCGCGCGGCGTGGCGCAGGCGGCTGACATGCCGGCCGCAGAACGAGGCTTCGGTATGGCTGTTGGCGTACCAGGGGAGGACGTGATTCATCACGAATTCCTCGACCTGGCGCACGGCCCGGCCCGAGGCCACGTAATCGGCATAGATCAGCTTGTGAGTGCCGAAGGGGCCGGGGACGGGGGCACCTTCGCCGATCAGGCCGGCACGGAGGCCGTCCAGGCCGCCCGCGCGCAGTGACATCGTGAAATCCGAGAAGAGATCCTGCCCGTCGCGCATCGCCGTTTGCCTCCTTCAATGGGTGGCAAAAAAATAGACGGGATCTGGTGAAAGAACTTTATCGTTTTCTTAATTGACGTGGTCGGAATTGGGTCATATGATCGGTTATGGCGGAAAAACTGGATCATTTTGATCAAGCATTGCTTCAGGCCCTGCAACGCGATGCCGGATTGTCGCAGCGCGATCTGGCCGAGCGGATCGGGCTGTCGCAGAATGCCTGCTGGCGGCGTCTGCACGCACTGCGCGAGCGCGGGATGATCCGGCACCAGACGGTGCTGCTCGATCCTGAAGCCCTGGGGCTGGGGCTGACGGTTTTTGTGATGGTACGCACACGCCACCATTCCCAGGACTGGCTGGACCGCTTTCGCGAGGCGGTGGTGTCGGTGCCGAATGTGATCGATTTCTACCGGATTGCCGGCGATTACGATTACATGCTGAAGATTGTGACGACGGACATGAACGCCTTCGACGCCATCTATCGTTCGCTGATCGCGCGGGTCGAACTGGATACCGTTACGTCGTACATGGCGATGGAGGCGATCTGCGATCGGCGGGACCTGCCGTTGTGACGGCAGGCCCCGGAGATCGTCGTTGTTTGGGAATCGTTGGTGTCTGGGGCTCAGACTTTGTTGATCGCGCCTTTTATGGCGCCTTTCGCCTTTTCGGCGGTGCCCTTCAGCTTCTGCGCCTCGCCTTCGGCTTCCAGGCTGGGATTGCTGGTCGCCTTGCCGACATTGCGCTTGATTTCGCCGACCACCGTGTCCGCGTGGCCTTTGATCTTGTCCTTGAATTCGCCCATTTCCGTGCCTCCTTGGTTTCGCGCCTCCTGGGGTGGACGCGGGCATGGTTTGAAACGCCAAGGTCCGGGCGGGGTTGCGTGCGGGTGCCGCGGGGCAGGGCATGCAGCCATGCCCTGAGCGGGTCAGTGCGGCTTGACGCGGAGCCTCCTTGAATGACCGGGAGGCGGTGATGGGCACGCGCGGGCGGGAGGGAGGCGGTCTGAAACGGTCTGGCTTCAGAGGGGGTCTTCCGGAGGAGGCTCGGTCAGCGGGGGCATGTCCGGAGTGAGGTGCAGCGCCAGATACAGCGCGACGATATCCGTGCTGGACCCCAGGTCGAGGCCGCAGATGCTTTCGATCCGCCGGAGGCGGTAGTCGAGGCTGTTGCGGTGCAGGCCGAGGGCGGCGGCGGTGGGTTGTGGGCGCATGCCGTGGGCCAGCCATGTCCGCAGCGTATGCAGCAGCATCGTGTGTCCGGGGGCGTGAAGCAGGGGACGCAACGGGGCGCGGAGTTCCTGTGTGCGCCAATCCTGGGAGGGGGCATCGAGCAGGACCGCCAGGCGCATTTCGTCATAGAACAGGAGGTCGCGCGTCGCATGCAGGCGCCGCCCGACATCCAGCGTCGCCCGCGCCGTGTGAAAGGAGCGCACCAGCCCGTCCGCCCCTTCGACGAAGCCGCCCAGTGCCAGCCGCAGGTCTAGCCCGGTGGCGGCGCGTGCCCGCGCCAGCAGGCGGTGTGCCCGCTCGCGATGCCAGTCCAGACTCCAGGTGCCCTTGGTGGTCAGGGCCGGTTTCAGCACCGCGATTTCGCTCAGCGACAGGGGGGCGATCAGGTTGCCGCGTTCGGGCTCGCAGAGCAGGGTGATCAGTTGATGCCGCTCGCCGAGGAGGGATGCGGCGTCGGGGCCTTCGGAGCGGATTTCGATGATCGCGGCCACCCGTGGCTGTCGCAGGTCGATGCCCAGCCGTGCCGCCGACCGGGCCAGGGCCGGTGGCGTGGGGGCCTCGCGCACCAGGCTCAGCACCAGTTCCTCGCGCAGGCGGGCCTCGCGCGACAGGGTGCGGTTCTGGCGTGCATGTTCGAGCATCGTCTCGGCCGCCATGCGGACCAGTTCGGCATAGGGGCGCAGCGTGCCGGGCGCGCCGGTCAGCCCGACGCAGCCCACGATGGCGCGGCCGATCCGCAGCGGCAGGTTGACGCCTGGCTGTGCGCCGCCGAACTGCCGGACGGCGCGGGCCTCGATCTCGACCGCGCTGCTGCGTGCCAGCACCAGCAGGGCGCCGTCATGGACGTGGCCCAGCCGGGCGGGGTCGCCGCTGGCGATGATGACGCCTCTGGCATCCATCACATTGATGTTGCAGCCGGTAATGGCCATCGAGCGATCGACGATCGCCTGGGCGAGGGCGGGGTCGATGTCCGGGCGGCCCGAACCGTCGGGCGGGGCGGTGTGGGCGGTTGGGTCCGATATGCTCATGGATTGCCTGTCATCTGCCCGGAATTTTGTGCCGATTCTGGCATGTTTATCGTGCTTATGCACCAAGACGGCGGGGTGGTTCTGCCCGTAGGGTCGATGCAAAGGCGCGAACGCCGCATGGTGTCGCGCCCCCGTCCGTATCCCGCCCCGGGACATGGGCGGGCAAGAAGAACAAGCATCGGGGAAGAATGATGCACGTCGCCTCCGTATCCTCGCCGTCGGTCGTGGACCGGCTGGATGCGACCTTTCGCAAGGTCGCGGCCAGGGTGGTACCCTATATTTTCGTCTGTTACCTGTTCAATTATCTGGACCGGGTGAATGTCGGCTTCGCCAAGCTGGACATGCTCGATGCGCTGCATATGTCCGAGCGAGCCTATGGTCTCGGGGCCGGGATCTTCTTCCTTGGCTATATCGCCTGCGGCGTGCCCAGCAACCTGATGTTGCAGCGCGTGGGCGCGCGGCGATGGCTGGCGATGATCATGGTCGTGTGGGGCCTGCTGTCGGCTGCGCAGATGTTCGTGGTCGGCCCGGCCAGTTTCTATCTGCTGCGGTTCGTGACCGGCGCGGCGGAAGCGGGGTTCTTTCCGGGGCTGGTGCTGTATCTGACGCGCTGGTTCCCCTCCGAACGGCAGGGGCGGGCGCTGACGCTGTTCATGTCGGCGATTCCGCTTTCCGGCGTGGTCGGCGGCCCGCTGTCGGGCTGGATGCTGTCGCATTTCGCCGCCGCGCCCGGTGGGCTGGCGGCGTGGCAGTGGCTGTTCCTGCTCCAGGGACTGCCGACCGTGGCGCTGGGCATCGGCATGGTGATGCTGTTGAGCGACACGATCGAACAGGCGGCGTGGCTGGGACCGCAGGAACGGGCGGCTGTTGGAGAGGCGTTGCGGCGCGACCGGCTGGAGCAGCCGACGCAACGGGCCGACAATTTCGGGGCCGTGCTGCGCAATCCGGCCGTCTGGATGCTGGGGCTGCTGTATTTCTGCATCCAGGCCAGCGTTTATGCGATCAATTTCTGGCTGCCCACGATCATCCGGTCCAGCGGCATTCATGATGCGGCGACGATCGGCTGGCTGAGTGCCGTGCCCTATGTGGGGGCCAGTCTGTTCATGATCGTCATGGGGCGTTCGGCGGACCGGATGCGCGAACGGCGGTGGCATCTGGCCGTCCCGCTGCTGATGGCGGCGGCCGGGCTGGCGCTCGCGGCGCGGTTTCCGGATTCGATGCCCGTGGCATTGGGGGCGCTGACGGTGGCGACTGCCGGCGCGTTGACCGGGTTGCCGATGTTCTGGCCGCTCTGCAACGGTTATCTCAGCCCGGCGGCGGCGGCCGGAGGGCTGGCGCTAATCAATTCGATGGGACAACTGGCGGGGTTCGTCAGCCCGTATCTGGTTGGCTGGGTGAAGGACGCGACCCAGCGGACCGATGGGGCGCTGGCGCTGCTGGCGGCGATGGCGGTGTTGGGCGTGGTGTTGGTGCTGCGTATGCCCCCCTCCCGCGTCAACCGCTGAAAGCGTGGCCGGACATGCGCGCTGGCGGCGATCCGACGCGCGTTTCCTGCGCTCCGGTGCTCACGGCCATTGAGGCCGCTCCGCTCGGGTGCTCGGAAACACACGACGGGCGCGACCCTGGCGGGTCGCTCTCGCTTGCCAGCGCACATGTCCGGCCACGCTTTGCTGGCCTGGAGGGAGGTGTGTGTTGTGGCGATCTTACGCGCGTTTCCTGCGCTCCGGTGTTCGTAAACACACTCCGGGCACGGCCCTGGTGGGCCGTTCTCGCTTGCCAGCGCACATGTCCAATCCGGCTTTGAGACACGACCGGCATAGAAAAATAAAAACGGGGAACGGCGATGAAGATCGTGATCGTGTGTGACTCCTTCAAGGAAAGCCTGTCGGCCCTTCAGGTGGCCGATGCGATCGAGGACGGGTTTCGCGAAATCTATCCCGACGCGACCTATGTGAAGCTGCCGGCCGCCGATGGGGGCGAAGGGACAGCGGAGTCGCTGGTGTTGGCCACGGGCGGGCGGATGCTGACGCGGGAGGTGACCGGGCCGCTGGGGACGCCCGTCATGGCGGCGTTCGGCATTCTGGGTGACGGACAGACAGCCGTGGTGGAAATGGCCGCCGCCGCCGGGTTGATGCTGGTGCCGCGTGACCGGCGCGATCCGCTGACGGCCACGACCTATGGTGTCGGGCAACTGATCCTCGCGGCGCTCGACGAAGGGTGCCGGCATGTGATTCTCGGACTTGGCGGCAGCGCCACCAATGACGGCGGGGCCGGCATGGCACAGGCTCTGGGGGCTTCGCTGCGCGACCGTGACGAGGTGGAGCTGGCGTTCGGTGGTGCGGAACTCGCGCGTCTGGCGCGCATCGACCTCTCACGCCTCGATGCCCGGTTGGCGGGTTGCCGGGTCGAAGTGGCCTGCGATGTCGATAATCCGCTGACCGGACCGTCCGGGGCCTCCGCGGTCTTCGGTCCGCAGAAAGGGGCGACGCCCGAGATGGTGGGCCTGCTGGATGACGCGCTGGCCGGATATGCCCGGCATGTCGCGGCCGCGACGGGGTGCGAGATCGACGCCGTGCCCGGTGCCGGCGCGGCGGGCGGGATGGGGGC